>JALRIQ010000298.1 GCA_023277325.1 Bacteroidia bacterium
GCGTGTTCGAGCGCAAACAACGCGCATTCCGCATTCAACACGCTGACGTTGTACGGCGGGCGTAATTTATCAATCTCAGCGATGAGCACTTGAGGGCCCAACAGATAGCCGAGGCGAATGCCTGCCAGTCCGAATTTAGACAACGTCCGCATCAACAGAACCTTGGCATTTGCTGCGGGGTCACGGCGCATCTCGGACAACCATGTCGTATCGGCGAAAGGTTGATAAGCCTCGTCGACCACAACCAAGCCGGGCGCTGCGGCAATCACGCGTTGCATGGCTTCGGTATAATCCATCATCCAGTTATAATCTTTGTAGGCGACGTAAATTTCCATCACCGTAAATTCTGGGTTATGGGTTCTATCCATTCCTTCATTTCTGAAGTTCCTGGAAAATTCATACACCCCATCAAATCCACCCACGATTAGTCGCTTCAGATAAAGCTCATTTGCAATACGCAAATACAAAGGCATATTCAGGGCGTTATGATGCGTCATAAACGGACGTGCCGCTGCTCCACCAGGAATTGGCTGCAATACAGGAGTATCTACTTCGATATAGCCCGAATTATTGAAGAACTCACGCATGGCGTTGATGATCTTGGTGCGTTTGATAAAGGTTTGTTTCACCCCCTCATTCACCACCAAATCAACATAACGCTGACGGTAACGTTGTTCTGGATCATTGAAGGCATCGTATACCTTGCCATCCTCATCGGTTTTTACAATCGGCAATGGTTTCAGGCTTTTTGAAAGTAAGGTCAATTCAGTAACCTGAATAGAAATTTCACCTACCTGAGTGGTGAATACATAGCCCTTTACTCCAATAAAATCGCCTATATCAAGCAGTTTCTTCCATACGTTATTGTAGAGTTCTTTGTCTTCTTCCGGACAAATCTCATCGCGATTCACATAGATCTGGATTCTTCCGGTATGGTCCATGATTTCGCCAAAGGAAGCTTTTCCCATAATACGGCGACTCATCAATCGGCCCGCAATGCTCACATTTTTATAGTCAAGCTTAGCACGTTCGTAGTTTTCCTTGATATCGGCAGCTGTTACATTGACGTCGTACGCCTCTGCTGGATAAGGGTTTATACCCATTTCGCGGAGCTGTCCTAGTTTTTCTCTTCGCTGTACTTCTTGTTCTGATAATTCGTGAGCCATCCTCTAAAAATTTGCGCGAAGATAGCGCCAAGGAAATTAATTTCCGACGGAATGGGTGATTGATACAACTATTTAGGGCCGAATGCGGTCTATCTAGTAAATTGAGCAGATTTATTAACTTTGGACGAATGGGGATTAAGCAATTGCTAAAAGGAAGCATGATTGCCTGCACTTTGCTGTTTCAGAACGCAATGGCGCAGGCGGGCATGCAGTTTACCCCAAACCTCGGCCAATGGCATGAAAAGATAGCCTTTGAGGCGGATATCCTGGCAGGTAAACTCTTTCTCGAGAAGACGGGCTTTACCTACTATATGTACCAGGGCGACGATCAGCATGCTTACCATGATATCATGCACAAAAGGGGGGAGTTTCCGAAGAACTTCACCATGCGGGGGCATATCCTCAAAACTAAATTTGTAGGCAGCAATATACCGGAGCTAAAAGGTGATGAACCTTTTGATTTTTATAAAAACTACCTCATCGGAAGGGATAAAAAACATTGGGCCTCTCATGTCCCAGTTTATGGCGTGGTTGACTATTCTTCCGTTTATTCAGGCATCGATCTGAAAGTTTACAGCAACCAAGATGGACTAAAGTACGACTGGATTATCGCCCCAAATTCAGATCCATCGCAGATAAAGATTGAGTACCAGGGAGCAGAGGATCTTTTCATCAACGATGGACAGTTTTATATCCGAACATCAATCAATCACTTGGTAGAAACCCCTCCGGAAGCATATCAGATTATTGATGGAAAGCGCATTCCGGTAGGCTGTTCTTTCGATTTAAACGGAAAAGTACTCGGCTATAAGTTGGGTGAATACAACAAAGCGTATCCACTTGTCATCGATCCGCCGATTATGGTTTTTGCGACCTATTCGGGTTCTTCAGCTGATAATTTTGGTTTTACAGCGACTTACGACAAAAGAGGAAGTCTTTATGCAGCCGGAAATGTAACTCACGAATACAGCAATGCGCCAGGAGGAAAATATCCATCTACTGCTGGAGCCTTCCAGGTGAACCCTGCGGGATTTGTCGGAACAAGCGGCCCATATGGTTTCTTTAAGTGCGATATGGCCATTTCCAAGTACGATTCATCGGGCAAAAAGCTTCTTTGGGCCACCTATTTGGGAGGAACAGATAACGACTATCCCAATAGTTTGGTGGTAGATTCCGAAAACAGGCTTCTTGTTTTGGGGAGCACCTATTCAGCGGATTTTCCTGTCGATACTTCGGCATACGATACCCTTCACGGGGGCAAATCAGATATTGTCGTGGTGAAGTTTTCTTTCGATGGGTCGGCTTTGTTAGGATCGACCTTTGTAGGTGGTCCGAATGATGATGGCGTATTGGATGGAACTGCCTTAGTATTCAATTACGCGGATAATTACCGAGGTGATATTCAGGTGGCCAGAAATGGCGATATCTTTTTTGCTTCCAGCTCTAAATCAGATACCGGAATTTTTATAAGTCCGGACGCCATTCAGACTAAAAACAATGGGGGATACGACGGCTTGCTTGTACAGCTTGATTCATTGCTCACCGAAATCAAATGGTCGACCTATTACGGAGGCAAGCAAGATGATGGTTTCTATTCTTTGCGTATAGATCGCAGCAATAACCTTATTGCAGGAGGAGGAGCCGTTAGCAATGATTTAGTGACTACACCGGGTTCCATCTTTGAAAAGAAAATAGGGGGCATAGACGGTATGATTGTCCGCATAGACCCCAAAAACAAACAACTGCTGGCAGCAACCTATATGGGTACTTCCCAATATGACCAGGTGTATTTTGTGGATTTCGATCTTAAAAATCACGTTTATGCCTATGGACAAACTATGGGGACCTTTCCCGTTGTAGGGAATCCATATTCCTACACTGCAGGTGGCTTATTCATTTTAAAGATGGATGAAGAACTTGATTCGGTATTGATGTCGACTACACTTGGATCACGTCCGAATGACCCGAATCTCTCACCAACTGCCTTTTTGGTAGACAACTGTTTTAATATCTACTTTGCCGGATGGGGCTCGGATGAAGGGGGGCATGTCGGAACAACCACGGGAATGCCAGTAACTCCTGATGCCATTCAAGGTCAAACCGACGGCAATGATTTTTACCTTGGTGTACTGGATAAAAATGCACAGAACCTGATTTACGCCACCTATTTTGGAGGCACACAAACCAACGATCATGTGGATGGCGGAACGAGTCGCTTCGACAAGAGGGGAGTGGTCTACCATTCTGTTTGTGGAAGTTGTCCTCCTTCGGGAAATGCTTTTATCTCGGATATTCCTACAACGCCTGGTGCTGCATTCCCAACGAATCTAAGTCCGCGATGTAGTAATGCTTCTTTTAAGCTCGATTTTCAAATTACTTATGCTGTAGAGTCTGACTTTACTGCTGCTCCGTTGGCAGGTTGCGGACCGCTTACGGTCAATTTTACCAACAAAAGTTACCAGGGAACTCGGTTTGATTGGGTTTTTGGCGACGGAACCACAGATACCGGCTATGATGCTGTCCATACTTATACCCAACCAGGAAAGTATACTGCCTACTTGCGTGTTACCGACTCTTTATCTTGTAATACCACCGATTCTGTGACGGTTGAGATTGAAGTGATTATCAGCACGCCGGCCGACTTTTCATACAGCATTGAACCTTGTGGAAGAGAGGTGACATTTACCATGCAAGATGGACTCAATGCGCCATTGGGATATTCCTGGGATTTTGGCGACGGGACTACTTCTACAGAAAGAACGCCAAAACATGAATACAAGGACTTTGGCCGTTACCAGGTCAAATTAATTACCAATGCAAAAAGTCCATGCGCCGATTCTATCGTTCAGGAAATTAGTTTGAATGAACCGGCTTCGGCAGACTTAAAAATCCCGAATGTTTTTACGCCAGATGGAGACCCGTTAAATGCGTGTTATCGATTTGATGGCTTAAGGGAATGTGATGAGGTCGAAGTGGAAATTTATAACCGCTACGCCATACTTATTTATGAATCAGAGGATATCAATTTTTGCTGGGATGGCAGAGATAAGGACAATGGAAAGCTATTGCCTGCGGGCGTATACTATGTGATAGCTCGCATTCGATCCTCAGGAAGTGACTGGAAAGAATATAAAGGAACGGTCACCATGATTTATTGATCCATAAAAAAAGGCCAGATTGCTCTGGCCTTGGTTTTCTGAAACGTACTATCAATAAAAAAAGGAGATCCTGCAGGGTCGAAGGATCTCAGTATTATTTATGCTTGAGAAGCTTTCAGCAATGAGGCCATTGCACTTCCTATATCTGCTGGAGATTCAACCACGTGAATTCCGCATTTACGCATGATTTCCATTTTTGCAGCTGCGGTATCGTCTTTACCACCAACAATCGCTCCGGCGTGTCCCATACGGCGACCTGCTGGTGCAGTTTGTCCTGCGATAAAACCTACAACTGGTTTAGTTCCATTTTCTTTGATCCACTCTGCAGCAAGTGCTTCGTAATTTCCACCAATCTCACCAATCATTACAATGGCATCTGTTTCTGGATCATTCATCAACATCATTACTGCTTCACGTGTTGGAGTTCCAATGATTGGGTCACCACCAATACCGATTGCAGTGGATACACCTAAGCCTGCTTTCACAATTTGGTCAGCAGCTTCGTAAGTCAAGGTTCCTGATTTAGAAACGATACCTACTCGGCCTGGCTTGAATACGAATCCTGGCATAATACCAACCTTCGCTTCACCTGGTGTGATAACACCTGGGCAATTAGGACCGATCAATACACAGTCTCTTTTCTTGATATAGGCTTTTGCAGTGATCATGTCACCGGTAGGAATGCCTTCAGTGATGCAAACAATCACTTTAATTCCAGCATCTGCAGCTTCCATAATGGCATCAGCAGCGAATGCAGGTGGAACAAAAATGATAGAAACATCAGCTCCGGTAGCTTTTACTGCAGACTCAACGGTATTGAATACCGGACGATCCAAATGGCTGGTGCCTCCTTTTCCTGGAGTAACTCCACCCACCACATTGGTGCCATATTCAATCATTTGAGACGCGTGAAAAGTACCTTCACTGCCTGTAAAACCTTGTACGATGATTTTTGAATGTTTATTAACGAGAACGCTCATGTCAAAAAATTTGGCGCAAATTAGCCTTATTGAGGCAGATTAGGAAATGAAATTGAAGAAAGAAGTAAGCTTCTTCAACCTTTTTGCCCACTTGGCCGTCTCATTAATCTAGGCTCAAATTCTGCAATACTTTATCTTCGAACGCTCATGAAAAACCTTTTCATCTTTATATGCTTATTTGTTCTCGCGACTAATCGCGTTATAGCCCAGCCCAACATGCCATTAGAAAGGCAAGCGGAGCTGTATATGCAGAATGGTGATTTTGTAACCGCCATTGCCTTATACGATCAGCTGCTAAAGTCAGACCCGAATAATGTGCTCTACCTCACTAACCGGGGCTGGTCAAAACTCAATGCCAGCTCTTTTACACAGGGTGCTGAAGACTTAATAAATGCGGTGAAAATCGACAATGCATGTAGCCGCTGTTATATTGGCTTGGCTATTTTTAGCATGCAGAATGGTTTTCTTGATGATGCATTGGAACAGGCTTCATTAGCCGTAAAATCCGAGGACACCGCTTCTTTTAACTACTTTATCCGTGCTCAGATTTATGAAGCAAAAGGAGAGAATTATAAGGCAGGGAAAGATTTCAATACCGCCATTGAAAAGAATCCGCTGGTAGCCGATTACTATTATTCAAGAGGGAACTTTCTTTTCCGTTTAGGGAAATATGAGGATGCAGTGGATGATTTCTCCAACGCACTTCTTTTAGAACCTAAGGTTGCCGACTTCCATTTTCAACGAGGCTATACCTACTATATGTTGAAGCAGTTCAATTATGCCGAAATTGATATTCAACGGGCTGTGCGAATTGATAGTACCAATGCCGACTATTGGCTCGGATTAGGTGCCATTCAGGAGGCTATGGGTAATCCGAACAGTGCGCTAACAAGTTATAGCCGCACGGCTGCTTTAAGTCCGATGAATGCTTTAGCCTACTTCAACCGGGCCAATATCTATTTTGAAAAAGCCATGCTCGATTCATCTTGTGTTGACTATGAGCGCTGTTTAAAGGCCTTAGGAGTTGCGCGTTATCCTCGGGAGGACATGCGGCAAGAGGCACAAGCCATGTTAATCAACCATTGCGATACTGCCTCGCCGGCCTATTATTACCAACGCGGACTAATGGCCATGGAATTGAAACAATGGCAGGTGGCCAAAAAGATATTGATAGAAGGAGCAGCTAAATGGCCAGAGCATCCATTGATTAATAGCTTCTTAGGAAATACCTATTTGGGATTGAAAAACTATGAGGCCGCTATCAATGCCTATAATAATGCCCTGAAAAAGACGGATGAAACGCCAGAGGATGTGCGGAATTCGTATACACTCCAGTCGAATAATGTAAACCCTGATCTCTATATGCGCCAATTGTATTCCAGCGTATATGATGGATTATCAAAATGCTATTTGGCCATTGATGAATTGCCGGAAGCCAAGGAATCGGTAGAGAAAGCCATCTTTTTGGCAGAGAAAATTCAGGATGCTCCTGTTTTACCACTCAAACTCATGAAAGCCAATGTATTGGCTACCATGGGGGAGGATCAACTCGCATTTGCGTTATTGGAGGAAATCATCAAACTGAATCCAGACTATGCCTCAGCTTATGTAGTACGCGCCCGATTGTTATTGAAAAATGCTATTGCGACATCAAACAAACGCGCTAAGTTTTCCTTCGCTACAGCCCCAAAATCAGGCATGTATTATTTGCAGGAGCCAAGCCGCTACAAAAAAACCAAAGTGGATCAAGTGATGGTAAATAGTGCGCTGGGTGATGCCCGCATTGCGATTGCTTTAAATCCTGATTTTGCTGAGGCCTATTTTGTAATCGGCCAGATTAAATACTTTTCGGGTAAAAGCGACTATTGCCAGGATTTCTTAAAAGCAAAAACCCTGGGTTTGGAAGATGCTTTGGACCTTTTCGGAAAACCTTGCCACGAATAAAAACAGTCAGTCAGATTTAGGTTTGTCATAGAGAAACTCCACATGGTAGTGGTCATCGTGCCGCAGCCAGTTTTTTTTATAGACAAAGCTAATGTCCTTAATTTTCGGTCCATATTCTGTCGCGTAGAGTTTGGGTAAAAACTCAGGGGCAAAGATGATGCGTCGAATGCTAATGCCGTATTGCTTGCCTTGGGTTTTCAAGAAATAAAGGTGGGCGGCCATGCTTTCAAAATCAATGGCATACTTACCACTGATAGCAGCAGTGTCGAATTCACAGGAATAGGCAAAACGGTTGAATATATGGGTAGGAAGGGTGGTGATACTTGAGTCCTTTAGCCGTATCACAGGCACCATAAAATCAATGACCAAGCCATTTTGGTGGGTATAATGGGGCCAGAATTTTCCGCC
>JALRIQ010000299.1 GCA_023277325.1 Bacteroidia bacterium
TAGATGGATAGCTGCGCACCACATTCTGCGTGGTCACCGTTTGCGGGAAGCCTTGATTGAATTTCCATTTATAACTTGTTGGGCTATTGGTACCAGACCCATAAAAGGTCATGGTATCGCCAGCACAAACCACCGATTTGCTGGTCTGAATGATGCCTGTTGGCAATAAGGATGAACTCGCAATCTTAAACTCCTTTGCATAAATCTCATCACCGGAGCTTTGTCCGTTTCCATTGGCCGCGTTCACAATTGCGTAGAATGTAATGGTATCTACGTTGGTTGAAGGGGCCTGCCAGGTAAATGTCCAGGAACGACTTCCCGAGCCACTAGTACCCGCGCTGGTATGACGAATATAGTTCCGGGAAGCTCCGTTTACTGTTTGAGAAGCTGTTGATGTTCCAGTACCTGCTGTGAAAGAACCAACTGGCGCATTATTATCTGTGCGTAATGTCGTTAATTCAAATCCATACTTATTAATACCCGACTGCGAATAGCTCAATGTAATTGAATAGCTGCTGTCTGGAATATATCCACCACCGCTAAACATTCCCGTTAAGGTCAGGTTAGCAAGGTTCGCTGGTGTTGGATTTAAAGAGCCTGAGTGGCAGGATGTACAATTCCCCTCCCCAGGAGCATTGGTCATGGCCGTCGGGGGGTTATTTCCATACAATATCGCGGCTATCCCTGAATATGCAAGTCCCCCGAGGACCAGGAGAGTGAAAATTTTGTTTTTGAGTAGTTTTCTTTTCATATCAAATAATTCTGGCAGGATGAAAGTACAATTTTGGCATTACATTAATAAATGGAATCGACCAATTGACCGAGCTAGGCCCCGGAATTACCAATTTACGGAATCAACATAGCTATCGACCAATTAAACCTTTTGTTTATTTCCCATTCATAAAAGAAAAATACAATGAAAAAGTTTGGTTTAATATTGACAGCAATCCTTTTCACTATCAGTGCGATAGCGCAAGAAGGACCCGAAAGAAAAGAGAAAGGCCCCGCAAAAATGGCCAAAAAGCGAACGAAAGCAATGACTAAAAGGCTAAAGCTTAGCGAATCTCAGGTTCCGCAAGTAGAAGCCATTAATTTGGAATTTATTAAGAAAGTGAATGACATCCGCAACTATACCGAGCGTGGGCCCGAACAAAAGGAAAAGATAGAAGCGTTGGAAATAGAAATGGAAAACAAGATGAAGTCCATACTTACTCCCGAACAATTCGAACAGTTTCTTGAAATGAAGGAAAAACGAAAAGCGAAAATGCGGGAGCGCAAAGAGGAACATCCGCGTAAAAAGCAAGAATAGAAGTTAGAAATGAAGAATGAAGGAGGCGTCAATTTTGACGCCTTTTTTATGATATTTGCGCCATGAAGGCCCTATCCCTGCGCGATTTCTCCTATGAACTTCCCGAAGACCGAATTCCTGCTTACCCTTTAGCAGAGCGCGACAAGGCAAAGTTACTGCACTATGCCCAGGGTGAAATTGGCCATCATCAATTTACTGAGTTACCTGGCTTGCTTCCTGAAAATTCGGTATTGGTATTCAACGACACCCGGGTAATTCCTGCCCGACTTTTCTTTCACCGCGAAACGGGAGCACGTATAGAAGTTTTATTGCTTGAACCTTCAGAAGCCATCGACATGCACCAAGTAATGCAATCGGCAGAAGCTTGTTCATGGAATTGCATGATCGGTGGACTAAAAAAATGGAAGGACGATGAAGTATTGCGACTCACCATTGGAGAAACCATACTTGAAGCACGTTTACTCAACCGCACCGAATTAATCGTTGGG
>JALRIQ010000300.1 GCA_023277325.1 Bacteroidia bacterium
CTCCTTCATACACCAGTTCCACTTTACCTGTAATGGCCGTAATCAAAGCATGGAAATCACTGATGCGGATTCGGGTATTTTTTTCCTTATTCACCAGCATACGCCGCTCTGCTGCGCTTACGAGGTTCTCCAAGGCGGAAATACTCAAACGCGCAGAAACACCACTTTTTGCATCCACATATTCGCTTTTGCGGGCTTCGATACTAATTTGTTCAATCAGGTCGAGGGCCAATTCCGGTAAGCTAATATGGGCCCTTTGGGCTTGGGTAAGTGCAGCTTCCTGTGCAGTAATTTGTCTGGCCGTTTCTCGAGTTTTAGGGTAATGGGTAATGATTTGTGAACCAATACGGTCTTTTAGTGGGGTTACGATCGAACCTCTATTGGTATAATCTTCCGGATTGGCTGTAAACACAAAGAGGATATCCAGGGGAATGCGCAGCTTAAACCCACGGATTTGCATATCGCCTTCTTGCAGCAGGTTAAACAAGGCTACCTGAATGCGCGGTTGTAAATCGGGAATTTCATTGATAACAAATATACCACGGTTTGAACGAGGGATGATGCCATAATGAATTACTTCTTCATCGGCGTAACTCAGGCGCAGGTTGGCGGCTTTGATTGGATCGACATCGCCAATAAGGTCGGCTGTGCTCACATCCGGTGTGGCAAGTTTTTCTCCGTACCGCTCACTGCGGTGCATCCATGTGATAGGAGCCTTATCGCCTTTTTCGTCAAGAATGCGCTTTCCTTCAGAAGAGATTGGATCCATGGGGTCTTCATTCATGGCTGTTCCTTCCAGCACTGGAATCCATTCGTCAAGGAGCTCCGTCATGCCACGTGCAATTCGGGTTTTGGCTTGTCCGCGTAAACCTAGCAAGTTGATATTATGTCCACTTAAAATGGCGCGTTCAAGGTCTGGAATGACTGTGTCGTCATAGCCAATAATTCCTTTAAAGCGAGGTGTTCCAGTCTTTATTTGCTGAATGAGATTTTCACGGAGTTCCTCACGGATGCTGCGTGGTTTATAGCCTTGTTTTTTTAGTTCGCCAAGTGTATTGATTTTCGGTGCGTTCATGCTTAGTAGCGTCGTTTTTTATTGCGTGCGTAATCGTGTAGAATCATTTCTCCCAGTCCGCCTAGTCCGGTAAAGAAGGCCTTGCCACCATTGGCTTCAGTGAATTCCTGAATAAAGGCTTGCAGGTAGGCATCCTGGGCAATCATAAAAGTGGTAATGGGGATTTTCAATCGTTTCGCCGCCGCAGCCATATTGAGGCAACGGTTGACAATTTTTCTATCCAGTCCGAAGGAGTTTTGGTAATAGCCGCCGTTTTCTTTCAGGCAGCTAGGCTTCCCATCGGTAATCATAAAAATCTGTTTATTCGGATTTTTACGGCGTCTCAGTAAATCCATAGCCAGTTCCAAGCCGGCAACAGTATTGGTATGATAAGGTCCTACCTGCAGGTAAGGCAGGTCTTTGATTTCTATTTGCCAGGCATCATCGCCAAATACCAGGATATCCAGGGTGTCTTTTGGATAACGGGTGGTGATAAGTTCTGCCAAGGCCATGGCTACTTTCTTCGCAGGGGTGATGCGGTCTTCTCCATAGAGAATCATAGAGTGGGAGATGTCGATCATTAAGACGGTCGACATTTGGGTTTTTAATTCCGTTTCCTGAACGACCAAATCATCTTCCCTCAAACCAAATCCAGCATCTCCGCGCGCATGGGCATTTCTCAAGGATTCTGTCATGGCAATTTGTTCAGGGAGGTCGCCGAATTGATAAGGGCGCAGGTCACCTGAATTATCGTCGCCTTTGCCGGCGATCCGTGTGCCATGTTGTCCGCTCAAGCCTTTTTTAAGCTTCCCAAAGATTTGCTCCAACGCATCATTGCGCAGCATCTTTTCTGTTTTTGGGGTAGGAAGCAAGGTGCCTGAGCCTGGATTTTCTTCTTGTAAATAGCCTTTACGCTTGAGGTCTTCGATAAAGTCGCCAATACCATAGTCCTTGTCAGTAAGCTGGTATTCTTTGTCGAGCTCTGTCAGCCAGCTTATCGCTTCATCTACGTCGCCAGAGGTAAAAACCAAGAGTTCCTTGAATACATCAAAGAGCTTGTCGAAGCTTGATTTTCCTTTGGGTGCTTCGTATTCACTAAATCGAAATCCGTGCATGGCTTAAATGAAACAATATGATTTATAAATGGTTTATTAATTTTGGAACCTGATTTGATGTAGCTACATCAATCATACCTCAAATACAGCATATGGTAAATAAAGTTTCGGACGCAGAATTTAGCGAAATAATTAAGTCGAACGACAAAGTAGTCGTGAAGTTTTACGCAGATTGGTGTGGCAACTGCCGGTTGTTTGCGCCAAAGTTTAACCGCTTGTCGGAAAAACCAGAATATGAAGGCATCACCTTTTTGGATGTGAATGCTGAAAAGAGCCCAGAAGCGCGTCAGATAGCAGGAGTTAGCAACCTTCCATTCTTTGCTACTTTCAAGGATGGAAAGCTTTTTTCATCCGACTTTACCTCGAAAGAAGAAGTCGTTGAGCGATTAATCAATGCAATGAATTAAGCATGAAGATACCCAGCGTCAAGAAGTTAGTTGAGAATTATTCACTTGAAGAGGTAGCGGCCGCAGAAGAGGCTATACTCGAAGGGGAAAAGCCACAGATTGAGTTAGAGGGAGAGGATGAAGGAGAGCAATTAACACATGCTTACGCAGCGAAGTATATTCTCGAGATGATGGCAGGAGGAATGGAATTCAAGCAAGCCCTTCGCGAGTTCACGCAGAAAGTCCGCAATAGCATTAGCTAGTCATTCGCAAAGCCTGTAGCATTTCTGCACAGGTCTTTCCGGTTTTTGGATCAACAAAATCGGGAGCTATTTCATTTAATAGCACCAGGGTAAACATACGTTCTGCAATAAGGGGATGAGGAATGGTGAGGGTTTCTGTTTCCATCATCAAATTCTCCGCATAAAGGATATCGATATCCAGTGTTCGGGGTCCCCATTTTTCTTCGCGGGTGCGCTCCAGGGCATCCTCGATATCATGGATTGCATCGAGCATTTCAAAGGGTTCCAAATCCGATTCTAATAGCAAAATTTGGTTAACGAAATCCGCCTGGTTGGTATTTCCCCAAGCCTTGCTCTCTTGAATAGAACTGGCACCTAGCAGGCGTCCGTATTTTTCCAAAAGCTCCGTTCCAGCTGCTAAATATCGTCTGGTATCTCCAAGATTGCTTCCTAAAAGGAGGGTATAGATAATTTTTTGTTCCAATTTATCCCTTACATTTGATGACAAGTATATGGAATTTAAAATCCTTTTCTACGTCGTCGGCTTGATTATTTATATGCTGGTTTCCGCCAATAAAGCAGCCAAGAAGCGAAAAGCGGCCCAAAATACAAGCAGTCCTAATCCCGAGAAAAAAACCTGGGAGCAAGAGCTTGAAGAGATTCTTAAAAGAAATCTGGAAGGGCAGAAACAGGAGAAAACCATTTATTACGAGGACGAAGAAGACGAGGAGGAATATATCCCGCCAATTAAAGAGCTCCCTATCGACCGTGTTCCAGAAGTTTCCGCACAAAACTCCTACGAAGAGGCCAAAGAGTATGAATGGGCCGAGCACCTCAATCAAGAGTCGTACAGCGTAGAAACGGATAATACGCCACTCGAAACCCATATTCAGGAATTGGAAGCCGCTATGGTGAAGAAGGAAGAACCTGCTTCTATGGGAAGATCTATTCTTGATGAAGAGGGCTTTGATGCACGCAAAGCGTTTATCTATTCAGAAATATTCCGCGCTAAATACGTGGAAGAAGAAGACTAGTCATTTGCTGCCAGGAGCTGCAGTACTTTTGCTCCTCTTTGCTCCAGCCAGACTTTTCTGTCGCCCAACAAACTTTTCAAATCGGCATTTTCGTAATTACGCACGGTAATGAGTTGTGTACCGCGTTCTGAATTGACTTGGTAATCCTTCGACAATGCCTCAAGTAGGACATCTACCTTTTTTGGATCATCATTCACCACCAATGAAAAACTGATGGCCGAGTTCTGCATCACATTCGCCCGCACATTACAGGCACTCATGAGCGAGAAAATATGCGTGAGGTGTTCTTCTGCGATAAAGGAGAAGTCTTTTGAACTGATTCGGATAAAGGCCTGATCATCCTTAAAAATATAGAAAGGAGTGCTGTTCTCTTCCTGGATTGCTGTGCTAACTTCCGTACCTGGAGCTTCGGGGTCCATAAATGAACGCACATACAAGGGTATTCCTTTGCTCTGCAGCGGCTGAATGGTTTTTGGGTGAATAACCGTAGCGCCGTAATAGGCCAACTCAATCGCCACAGTATAATTGAGTCCGTTGATTTTTACCGCATTTGGCATTCTTTTCGGGTCAGCATTCATTACACCGGCCACGTCTTTCCAAATCGTTACCGACTCCGCATCCAATCCATAAGCAAAGATTGCTGCTGAATAGTCAGACCCTTCTCTTCCTAAAGTGGAAGTTTGCTTATCCGGCGTTTGGCCGATAAAACCTTGGGTAACCACTTTTTGCTTTTGAACGATTGGCTTCAGTTTCCGGCCAATGATGGTGGAGGTCAGGTCCCAATCTACCTTACCCTCTCTGTAGTGGGCATCGGTTTGGATAAAGTTCCTGGAATCTATCCAGCGGTTGGCGATATCCGATTCCTTCAAATAGGTGCTTAGGATGCGGCTGGAGAAGATTTCTCCATAACTCACAATTTGGTCGTAATTGTAATCGTAGGAACCTTCTGCCTGGGTTTCAAGCAAACATTCCAATTCGATAAACAGGTTTTCGATATCATCATAAGCATGACTATCAGCACGCTTTAATAGACCTTTGATAATCTCGTTATGGAAATCCTTGATCTCGGCATAGATGATTTGCATGGCCGCAGCATCATGATCCACATAGGCCTTCACAAGTTTTTCCAAGCCATTGGTGGTTTTGCCCATGGCAGAAACCACGATCAATAGGGAATCGCCTTCAAAGTGACGAAGCACTGAAGCGACATTTTTTACCGCATCCGCATTTTTTACGGAAGCACCACCAAATTTGAATACTTTCATTGTGCCTGAGTTTCTCTTTCGAGCATTCCTTCTAATTGGAGCACCATTTCTTCCGATCCCATCAAGATTGGAGAACGTTCGTGCAATTCGGTGGGCACTAAATCAAGAATACGCTTTCCGTATCCATTGGTTGCTCTTCCACCAGCTTGTTCGATAATGAAGGCCATTGGGTTGCACTCGTACAATAAACGGAGTTTACCCTTTGGTTTTTTAGTGGTCATCGGATAGATGAAGATTCCACCTTTCAAAAGGTTTCTATGCACATCAGCAACCATGGATCCGATATAACGGCTGGAATAGGGTCGGTTGGTGTCTTTGTCAATTTGCTGGCACCAATCGATATAGGTATTAAGTCCTGCTGGGAAGTCAGCTTTGTTCCCTTCGTTCACTGAATAGATCTTCCCAGTTTTTGGGGTAACAATATTTGGATGTGATAAACAGAATTCCCCTATTGATGGGTCGAGAGTAAATCCGTTTACACCATTACCTGTGGTATATACCAACATGGTTGAAGTACCATAAATCATGTATCCCGCTGCAAGGCATTTATTCCCTGGTTGGAAGAAGTCGGCTTCAGTAGGAGTAGACCCAAGAGGAGTAACGCGCTCAAAAATGGAGAAGATGGTACCAATACTCACATTCACATCGATATTGCTTGATCCATCTAAAGGATCCATCATGACCACATACTTCGCATCTTTAGCTTGTGGTGTGGTAATCGGGATGATATGCTCATCCTCTTCAGAGGCCACAGCGCAGCACTCTCCACCTTTGCTCAGGCAGTCAATCATTAAGGTATTGGCGATGATGTCTAATTTCTTTACATCTTCCCCTTGCACATTTTCATTGCCAGTTTCACCAAGGATTTCAGCAAGTCCTGCTTTATTCACTTCACGGCTGATGATTTTTGCTGCAATACCAATATCGCGCAACAAACGTGAAAACTCTCCTTTAACGCCAGGAATTTCTGACTGACGTTCGATGATAAATTGGCCTAATGTGGTTACCTGAAATCCTGACATACTCCTTGATTTTAAGGCCGCAAAGATAAGTAGATTTCGAAAAGCCTCCTTACTCGTCGAAAGTTTTCGCTGAGTTGACTACGAGGCGATTGATTTCTTTCATTTCCCTGGCACTCAGATAGCGCCATTTGCCAACACCAATGTCGAGCTTCACATTCATGATACGCACCCGTTTCAGCTTGGTGACTTCATAGCCGAGGTATTCGCACATGCGCCGAATTTGGCGGTTTAATCCCTGCGTGAGAACTATGCGAAAGCTATTTGCGCTAGTTTGTTCAACCTCACATTTGCGGGTCACTGTGTCGAGAATGGGAATACCATTGCTCATCTTTTGTACAAAGGCCGCATTGATGGGCTTATTCACCGTAACCAAATATTCTTTCTCGTGGTTATTTCGCGCGCGGAGGATTTTATTGACAATATCTCCGTCGTTGGTGAGGAAAATCAACCCCTCGCTGGGTTTGTCCAATCGGCCAATCGGGAAGATGCGTTTGGGATAACCGATATAATCGAGAATATTATTTTTCTCTCTTTTGGTATCAGTGGTGCAAACGATGCCTACCGGTTTGTTGAAAGCGATGTATACAAACTCTTCTTTGGGAGGAGAAACCAGTCGTCCGTTTACCTTCACCTGGTCTCCAACTTGCACTTTGGTGCCCATTTCAGGGATTTTCCCGTTGATGGTTACTTTCCCTTCGGCAATCAGGGTATCTGCGGCTCTTCTGGAACAGAAGCCTACTTCACTGAGGTATTTGTTGATTCGAACGCCTGAAGTTTCACTCATATAAAATGGTTGCCAATGAGGGCACAAATTTAATCAAGTCGGCCAAAGGTCATACGGTAAGTATTAACCACCTTTAATACCGCCAAAAGGAAATGCCTAATGTGATTCGAAAGATTCTGAGCTGGGGAGCCTTGCAGGATTCGAATAAAGTGAGTCAATTCATTCACTCCGAAATGGCTGCATTTTTTTTTAAGTGTTCACCAAAATTCTATCTAACATTAGAAATATTGAAAGGAAATATAAACCGAGAACGCAAAGGTTTTCACTAACCTCTAAATGAACACCAGGTAATTAGGAATTCCTATCAAAAGTGGTGATTTTTACACCTTCAATAAGCCCAAATATGATCCGGATAGTTTTCGTCCTTTTCGCTTGTTTCTTTTTTTCAATTCAGACACGTGCTGCATTGTCGGTGCCCACACTTAACGAACCAGCCAATGGGGATACAGCAGTAGGGCATACCCCTCAGTTGAAGCTACAACCTCAATTTCAGAATTATATTTTTGAGTTTGAAATCGCGGATAATGCTTCCTTTTCGAATTCTACTTTTTACGCGTCAAACAATTATTACTATTATGTCAATTCAGCTTTAGCGTTTTCGACCACGTATTATTGGCGGGCTAGGGTTAAAACAGCGACAGATTCGTCTGCATGGACCTCTGCCTGGAGTTTTAAAACAAGCGGCAAAGTCGAATTGCTCTATCCTGGAGCTACCTCCAATAATTGGGTCTCCGGACAATATTTTTCTTGCCACCGAACAGTAGATTCAGCATATATTTTCGAATTTGACACAGTAAGCACCTTCAACTCGGGGGAGAAGTTTGCGGTATCTATTCCGGATACCGGGACAGCCTTCTATACCGAGGTTCAAAACCTCAACCTGCTTTTTGGTAAAACCTATTATTGGCGTGCCAGATCTTATACAGGAACGGACAGCAGTGCCTGGAGTGAAACGCGATCTGGTTATACCCGCGACTCTGTTACTTTAAGTTTACCTAACCCAATTTATGTTCACCCTACGACAGTTCAATTAAAATATTCAGGTGGTGGAGCAGTTTATTATATTACTGAAATAGACACTAGCACTGGGTTTAATACCGTTGAACTTCAGCGGGATACCGTTTATGGTACCTTCGGAACTACCGTGCAGTATTTAAAATACAATACCACCTATTACTGGCGGGTTAAGATGTTCAATGCACGGGATACGTCGCGCTGGTCCCAGGTCTGGAACTTTAAAACGGTGAAGTATGATAATACGAACATGACGGTTTATAGAGACCCAGATCCTGAAATTATTGTCCGTAAGCCAGAACTCGACTTCGTTGAATATTATGCCTTTGAATACGATACGGTAAATACCTTTAATAGCCCTTTTCTGGTGCAACGGGAATCCACCGGAGAAGACACCCTTCGTAACCTATTGTTCGGGAAAACCTATTATCTGCGCTACCGGGCCATGCATCAAAAGGATACGAGCGGTTGGACCCGAATCAGAGCGGTCAATATCAGCCGTTTTCCTACTCCTTACCGTCCATTTCACAACGCCACGGATGTAAAGGTTCATGATAGCCTCACCTGGGATTTTTTTGTTTATGGTGTCTCGGGATTTCAAATTCAGTGCGATACTTCTTCAGATTTTAGTTCAGCAATTGCTCTAGATACGGTAATCGATATGGCGACTGCAATGAATTTAAGAGGCATCATCAATGGAAACAATTGGTTGTTCAATCAGAAGTATTATTGGAGGATACGCATGTGGCATGATGAAGATACCAGCGATTGGTCGGATGTGAATATTCAACGCAGCTTTACTACGATAGCCAAGCCCACTCTGGTTAAACCTTATAATGGACCCTTACTGCCGCCAGGAACGGATCCATTATTTACCTGGGATCCAATTCCTGGGGTTCCTAATTACCGCTTACAGCTTGATACCAATGAAAATCTCAATTCTGCAAATAGGATAGATACCTTGATACCTGAATCGGCATTAGGGACATGGTATAAACGTTATCTCTTATTTGGAACCCGCTATTATTGGCGTGTTAAGTCAATCGACACCTATGATTCTTCGGAGTGGTCAGATACCTGGTCATTTGATGTCCGTGATAAAGTCAGACTCGATTGGCCAAAAAACAATGCGGTGAACTATTCGCCCGGATTAACGCTTGATTGGAGGTCGCAATCAGGTACCGAGGGTTATATTCTTTGGGTAAGTGAAGACTCTACCTTCCAAACTTATGTAGAGGTAACGGATACAGTGAGCAATCCATTTTTCGCTTACCCTGATGCAAGTATCTATAAGTTCAGCACACCTTATTTCTGGAAGGTGAAAGTATTCCATGCTTTGGATACGGGCGAATGGTCGGAGATATGGAAATTCACGGTACGTGATAGAGTTGCGCCAACCTTGATTAGTCCTGCAAATGGCGCTACAAATGTCCCCGTAACAGAACGCTTAAAATGGAACAGTTATTCCGGAGCAGCCTCTTACCGGTATCAATTGGCAACGGATAGTCTCTTCACCCAATTAATCCATAACCAGGCGATCGTCGGCACTGGAAGCAATAGCCTTTCACTGCAGCCGTCTACGACTTACTACTGGCATGTAATAGGAAGAAATTTAGATGGGAAAGAGTTTGGTGAGTATTCAGAAACTTGGAGTTTTACCACTGATTCAGGATTAAAAGCACCTACTTTGTTGAGTCCGGCCAATGGGGCTACACTCAATGTACTTTCACCAAAATTCACCTGGATTGGTGATGGAGGAGTTTACCAGTTCGAACTTGCAGAAAGTCCGCTAATGGCTAACCCTTTAGTTTATTCGACCAGCAATGAAACGTATACGGCTACGTCCTTGAAATACGGCAGAAATTATTGGTGGAGAGTGCGTTCTGTTGTAGGTCCGGTGCTTGGTCCGTGGAGTGAAATATGGACATTCGGCTTGCAAGACCCTAATAGTGTAGAGGAGTTGCAGAAACAATCTGTGATTTTCCCGAACCCTTCATCAGGAGCATTTACCCTGCAAACGCAAAACAAACCTATAGATTTAAAAATGTTTAATGCA
>JALRIQ010000301.1 GCA_023277325.1 Bacteroidia bacterium
TGGATTTTTAATCAAACACCGACCGCTCACCAAAAAGGAGATTAAAGATCGGGAAGCGCAAAGAGCAGCTTTAATTGCAGCAGGTGCACCGCCAGATTACAGCGGGGTGAAGCGCCGCGTGGAGCGCTATATGAAAAATGCCGGAGGGATGCTCGATTCCAGCGTTTACAAGGCCTTTAACCGAAACAAACAGTGGGAAGATGCTTTGGTGGTAATCGACTGGACCAGCAGCATGTACCAATATTCAGCACAATGTTTGGCCTGGCACCTGGATTATGTCGATACCTCGGGCCTTAAATATTTCGCCTTTTTTAATGATGGAGATGCCAAGTGGGAATATGAAAAAAAGCTCGGCGAAACGGGTGGAATCTATTTTGGCAGTTCGGATAACATGAACAAGGTGGTGCGTGTATTCAATGCCGCCATGCGCAAAGGTTTGGGTGGGGAGATGCCGGAAAATGATATTGAGGCCATCCTAAAGTCCATGGAGTATTATACCGATTACAAGGAGTTGGTGTTGGTTGGCGATAATTCGGTAATCCGTGATTTCGATTTATGGGATCAAATTAAACACCCCGTACGTGTTATCCTCGCTGATGGCGACTGGACCATTAACCCCCAGTATTTGAATTTGGCCTACCTCACGCAAGGTTCGTTTCATACCGGAGCCGGCGATTGGGATTTCAGCGATGGACGGGCCGATACCTTGCTCAAGATTTCCGGGATGGAGTTCGTGTTAGACAAGGGCCTGAATCTTTATGTCTGCAAAGACAAAGAACAATGCCGTTATATGGACCTGGAGCTGGCTGCACGTGAAAAGAAAAATCTCGAAGAGCTCAAAAACAAACCCATTTACCGTACCATGCACAAAGACAATATGGGCGGCGGTGGTTTCAAAGGCTGGTGGCGCAGACTTTGGGGCAAGGATTAGAAGTACAGAGTTATGGAGGTAGGGAAGTAGGGAAGAGGAGTGAGGAATTGGGATTTTCTCCTATGGTAAACTATCAACTCTAATCGCTCAACTCTCAGCCCTATCGCTCTGTTTCTTCACTCTGAACTACCATGGTCTATCGTCCATGGTCCGATTTAATTCTCTCGAATATTCCTCGAATGCTACGGTAATGGATGCCTAAAACCTCCTTGGATTTTTCCGTAGCGTAGGTATAGCGGTGGCTTCCTGTATTTGCGGTTTCTTTGGTGAGTAGGGGTTCTTTGCCTGTAAATAAACTGCTTAACCAATTAATGCGCCAGGCTATGCCTAACATCCAGGGCTTAACCAGAAAACTGGCGGGTTTATTCCCAAAAACTTCGGCACCCGTATTTATCAGGGTCTTCGCCTCGAGGTTTTCTCCTACCAAGATGAAGCGCTGGCCATCTAATTCCTTTTCGTAAATGGCAATGAGTCCGTCGACAACATCCAATACATCCACATAGCCATTTTGTGCGTCGGTATAATAGGGCAAGCCATCTATAATCTTCTTCAATAAACGGCAGCTGCCCTTGCTCCAATCGCCTTCACCAAGAATTACCCCAGGGTTGACCATCCCTGTTTTTAAACCTTCTTCGCGTCCGCGCCATACCTCCATTTCTGCCAAATGTTTGCTGATGGCATATTGGGAATTGTATGGGCTGTCTACCCATTCATTGTCTTCGCTAATCGCCGGCTGAATAGCATCCCGGCCAATTGCTGCAATGGAACTGGTATGGATGAGCCAGGGTATTCCAGCTGCCAAGCAGGCGTTCACCATATTGGCGGTGCCTTCTACGTTCACCTGAAAGAGTTCGTCCCTGCGCTTTTCCCAAAAAGTAACAATGGCTGCAACATGAAATACAGCCTTGATACCGGGCATGGCATCCATCAAAGAGTCATAATCGAGGATATCGGCTTCTGCCCACTCTAAAGATTTTGCTTTTTCCTGCCAATTGGCTCCCAAACGCCAGGCAAGGATATTTTCAAACTCCTGAAGTGAGCTGCTTTTGCGCTTGCAGGCCCTGACTTCATAGCCTTTCTCTAGTAAACTCGCACAGACATGCGCCCCTAAAAATCCTGTTGCTCCGGTAAGCAGTATCATGAGTCGGCAAATTAGTCAATTCATTAATAAGCGAAAAAGGATAATTTTGGCCATGCTTGAATCTTTCCTCCATCCGCTGAATAAAGACCTGGTTTTTTCTTCCGATCAACTTCCAGGAAGTTTGGCCCATCACGTTCGCCTGCATATTGACCAACTCCCAGACTTAAACGGTGTGAAAGTGGCCATCTTTGGGGTGCATGATCGCCGTATCGACGGGTTGAACCAAGGAGCATCGCAGGGTGCAGATGCCTGTCGGGAAGAATTCTACCGCCTCATGAAACCAAAAACCTGGATGCAGGTGGCCGACTTGGGAAATGTGGAGGCCGGAAATACGGCCGAAGACACCTTATTCGCGGTGCAAACGGTTCTGCATGAACTCAGTGATTTAGGCATAACGGCTGTTCTGCTCGGAGGCGACGAAAAACTCGCCCTCTTGCAATACCATGCCTTGAAAAATGTTTCGCCAAATCTGGAGGTGAGCTATTGCGGAAAACAAATCAACCTGCGCGAAGGAAGCTGGATGAATAAGATGGTGCTCGACGAAAAGAGTCAGCTATTTAACCTCAGCACCATCGCCTACCAAACTTACCTCACTGAACAAGAATCCTTGGATGCCATGGAACGCATGTTCTTCGATACGGTGCGCCTTGGAACCTTACGCGCAAAATTGAGTATGGCAGAACCCATTTATCGTAGTTCTCATTTGGCGGTATTCGATTGTGGTGCTATGCGTGCAAGCGATTTTCCGGGCGCACGCGAGGCCTCACCAAATGGCTTGTTTAATGAGGAGGCGTGCCAGCTTGCGCGTTATGCCGGACTCAGCGATGCTTGCCGCAGTGTAGGGTTCTTTAACTTCAGTCCTGCTTTCGATAACCATAGTGTGAGTGCCAGACAAGTGGCCCAGATGCTTTGGTGTTTCATGGAGGCCTATCCGCAGCGCAAGAAGGAAGATCCTAAAGAACAACCGGATAATTTCTTGAAATACCGCCTGGCCATGAAAGATAACCATGAGGTGGTATTTTATAAAAGTCAGTCGACCGACCGTTGGTGGATGGAGATACCGCACCCAAAGAGTGGGAAGGTGAATACCATGCCTTTTGTGGTGCCTTGCGAATACGACGATTACCTCTTGGCAGCGAATGAAGAGCTGCCTGATCGCTGGTGGCGTTTCTACCAGAAATACAGCCTTTAATTTTTTAGCTTGTTTTTAAGATTACGCATCCAGGATTCAAAAGGTCCTGGTTCATGGGCTTTGGTGGCGAAGTCGGGGTAGCGGTTTTCCAGATTTTTGTTCATCCATACATTGACATATACCCCATAGGATTCAAAACTGCGTGCAACAAAATCGGAGGCGAGCTGTGCCTTCATTTCTGGGGTAAATTCACAGTTTAAGTTACTCTCGAGTATCCAGTCGATTTCGGAAAATTCGCGGTCGTACAAGTCGGTATAACGAATCGCTCGTTCTTCTTTGAGCCAGGTAAACTTGGATGGATTATTTAATGGAGCAAAGGAATAGAGGGTGGTGTTTTCAGGGAGGGATTCACTGATTTCTGCTTCCAAATCCATATAAGAAAGGAAGACCAAATTTTGATCACCCAAGCATTTACCAGGGTAGAACCAAAGGTTTCCACTCAATAGGAGAAGGAATGCAGCGCTCAACCAAATTACCTGAGCGCGCTCTTTTTTTCGCTGCAGAAAACGAAGGAAAAAGGGAACAAGCAAAAGGTAAACAGGGAGGATATACCGGTGACTTGGTGGGTAGGCAAAAATCAAGGGGATGCCGACACAAAGCAGAAGAAAGCTGGCGATAAAGAGTTTGTCAATATCCGCGATTGACTTTTTCCTGAGCGCTTGAAACAGTATCCATAAAACAGGAAGCGCCAAGATAAAATAGCCCAAGTCTAACAGGCGCCATGCACTGATGGCCAAGTTATAAATTACAGTGCCGAAACCAGGGGCCGAGCGTCCATAATTCGGGGTGAAAATGGCCCAACCAAATTCCTGGTAATGGAAATAGGCCCAGAGTCCGAAGGAGATTAGCGGAAGCAAATAAAAAGGAGCCCTTTTCCACCACTTCATGTTCAATGGCCAGGAACGCATCAAATCATACAAACCCAATGCAGCCAATAGCATCATGCCTTGCAGGTGCAAAAGAGATAGGGCTACCATGCAAGAAGCCCAAAGCAGTTTATTATTTTTTTTAAGTCCGTGAACGGCCCCAAAATAGGCGAGCGTTAATGGCAGTGCCAGGGAAATTTCCAAGGCCTGCGATACCAGCAAAGGGGAAATAGCCAAGAGGAGCAATCCCCAGAGCTGGAGCTTTTCATCATACAGCCTAAAATAGCTCTGGACGAGGTGAATTAATACCACCAAACAAAGGGCCACCAAAGCATGGGCAATGGCCAAACTCTGACCAAAAATTTTCCAAAAAAGTGCAATCAACCAAGGGAATAAAGTAGGGTGACCCGGATCGGCATCGGGATAGTTCCATGGAGCGTTCAGTCCTTCTTCAAAAATGCGAACTGCCGCTTTTGATACGCTCGCAATGCTGTCGCCCCAAAATGGCAATTGCAGAGAAAGTAGAAAATAAAAAAGGCCAATGCCCCAAGGTGCCCAGCGAATTAGTGTTGATGCTTTAAAAGACTGGCTCATTTGAGGTAGCGGCTAAGCCAAGACTCAGCAAGTGGTTTTTCAATAGCTTGTAAAGCCGTAAAATCATTGACTAGCGCATCCAAAACAGGGGTATGCGAGTGAATATGTCCTTGTTCCAGTAAGGAAGGTACTTGTTTAAAATCCATCCATTCCCAGGCATCCTTTAGATGGATACCCACCAGATTTCGAACAAAAAAATCACAATTAAGATGATGTCCGGCAGCCTCCAGAAAATGTACTGACTTATCGATTGAACAGCCGCTCGCTCCTGCCTGCGACTCATCTACAATCAATACCACCATGCGTCCATAGGCAATATATCCTCCAGCCTTAAGTTGCTGATTGTGTGCTGTCCATGAAAGGCAAAAATTCGCAATACGTTCTTCCATCGCAGAAATTTCTTCTTCCGTAAGGTGACGGGATGCCGTATAAACCCACACACGGGACTCAGGGTGAAATTGGGAGGATTCCATGTTCACGAAGATACGAAATCCCTTATTCAGGATGGCGCAAGCATCAAACCTTGTGCAGAAGGCATCTGTTAGATAGAGAGGAAAGCTTCTAATTGGAGAAACTAGCCTAGGGAAACTATCCCAAGGCCTTTCCTTGAATGTTTATTAACTTTGATGGAACTGGTGAAATGAAGTTACGTCTACATCTGCTACTTATATTTTGCTTTGCAATGCTGGCGCTTGCTTTACCTAATCGGGTACAGGCGAGTGATATCATGGGGGCGGACATGACCTACCGCTGCTTGGGCAATGATAGTTTCGAATTCACCACCATCGTGTACAAGGATTGCAATGCCAACTGGACGATTCCCTCAAATACTTACAATTTGGCGGTGTCGGCAATCAACTGTTCCTATACGCAACAAACCTTCTATCCACAATTGGTTAGCTGTGTCGATATCACCCCGGTTTGCGCGGGTTACTGCACGAAATGCACCTCAACTTGTAATTCGAATTCCACGAATTCAAATTGCAGTTTTCCTTATGGAATAGAAAAACTCACCTTCAAGGTGATTGTCTATTTGGGGGGCACAAGCTGCTGTAAATTCCATGTCGGGTATATCGGGAATTCTACGCGGAATCAGGCGACGACTACCTGCTGTAATTCGGATCTTTTCTATACATATGTCGAACTGGATAGATGCCAAACTCCGTGTAATTCCAGTCCGATCTTTACCAATGACCCAGTAGGTATCATTTGCGCCGGACAAGATTTTGTGTTCAATAATGGTGCTTTGGATTCCTTGGACGGAGATAGCCTTTCTTTTGAATTGGCTCCAGCCATGCGGTCCAAAACCAATCAAGCGACGTATTTTGGTAGTTTCAGCTATACCAAGCCACTAACTTTCTTAGGGTTCCCTAATTCAAATACCGGGCTTCCTGGTGGTTTTCATGTGGATCCTGTAACGGGCGATTTGGCCTTTCGTCCTACTCAGGCGAATCAAATTGCAGTAATTGTTATCAAGGTAACAGAATGGCGAAGGGTAGGTGGTGCCCTGGTCAAGGTGGGCGAAACCAGAAGAGATATGCAGTTCATTGTGATATCCTGCCCGAACAACGATGTCCCGAAAATTGATCCGCCTTATACTGTGATGGCATGCGCGGGACAGAAGATTTGTGTCGATATTGTGACAAGTGATACCAATTCCAATGATACGGTGAAAATCAGTTGGAACAAGGGAATTCGAGGTGCAACATTTACCAATAATAATGGTTCGGTGAAACATGCCAGCGGTAAGGTCTGTTGGACGCCAACCAAAAATGATATTAGCAATATTCCGCACACCTTCACGGTAACGGCTAAAGACAATGCTTGTCCGGTCACAGGGCAGAGCATCAATTCGTTTAGCATCTTCGTGAGGGAAACGCCGGAGGCTACCATAAGCACTAAGGTGCTCGACTGCGGAAAAGTTGCCTTGCATTATGAACCGGATAAAACATATCCGGGATTTGTCGCCAATTGGATCATCCGGGATGAAAACAACCGGGCTGTGTATAGCAGTGCCAATAATGTGCCTTATGATACCGCTTTTGTTCAGCCTGGTAAATATACGGCAACGCTCTTTTTCAGGACTGGCACGCCATGCTTTAATCTGGTCTCGGACACATTCGAAGTACAAGATTTTGTGCGCGTTCGAATTCCTTCAGATACCTTTGTTTGCGCCGGTAAAAGCATATGGATAGATGGGACCACCTGGAGCGGATCGAGTCCTTATACCCATCAATGGATGCAATTAACGGATTCCACTCCTTATGGTCCATTCTCTGCCAATGAAGATATTTTGGTGGTGCCTGATACCAGTACACGTTATGTCGTGCAAGTGCAAGATGCTTCTGGCTGCAAGAACTGGGATACCATATTGGTGCGGTACAGTCCCTTGCCACAGGTAGATTTAGGTCCTGATATACGCGTTTGTAAAGGAGAGTCTTCTCTTCTCGATGCAGGAAATGATTCGACCAATCTGACCTATTATTGGGTTACTGGCGATACCACAAGACAACTTTCTGTCGATAAACAATTTGATTATTGGGTGCGGGTTGAAGACAGTTTGGGTTGTCAGAATTACGATACGATAAAGCATATTCTGGCTTCAATGAATCTGAGTGCCGGTCCAGATAAACGAGCCTGCGAAAAAGATACTATCCTTCTGGTGGCAACGGGTGCAGATAGCTACAAGTGGTATTATAAAACAGGGTTTAGCACCAATCCGCTGCCGAGTTCCATTTCAAATACGGATAGTTTCTATCAGGTCATTACCCAAAACACGGGGTATATCGTGAGAGGACAAAAGGCTTTTGATACCCTGGTATGTTCCTATTTGGATACCATCGACATTAGCATGGATCCTTCTCCCTTCGTTCAGTTGAATGGACTCGGTCCATATTGTCCGGATAACCAACCGGTTTCACTCATTACTGCCGTTCAATTCCCGACCGCATTTAATGGGGTATGGTCTTGTCCGCAAACGCCACAAGCGGTTCAAAATGGCCTGTTTAATCCGACTATTGCAGGTGCTGGCAACCATGTGCTTAAATATGAAGTGACGGATGCTCTTGGCTGCAAAAACAGCAAGACTATTACGGTTTTGGTTCGGCCCGCTCCGGCAATTTCTTTATTGGATACAGTAGCTGTTTGTGCGAATGAGAAGGAGTTGCTTCTCAATACCTTAAAACAAATACCGGCAAACTACAATGGTTTAAATGTGGATTGGTTTGAAGCAAATGCCAATGCCGCTATTACGGCAAACATCGATAAAACGGATCCAAAAAATGCCAAGCTGCGACTTGGAACATTAATTCCATCAGGAAATTATAAAATGGTATTGCGTATTGAGAACATGGTTACGGGCTGTGCTTCTTATGATACCTGTACTTTGGTGGTTAAACCAATTCCGGCGGCCGATGCAGGGAATCTTACACCAATTTGTTTTAACGGCGGACCGATCAACTTACAAACAGCAAGTGGAGCGAATCCAGCTGGAGGAGTTTGGAGTTCGCTTGCACAAATACAAGCTCCGGTTACTTTTAACCCAGCCTCATTAGACCCGGCAAACAAATTCGTTGGGGAGTCGATTTGGTTCTACTATACCCGTTCATTGGGGACCTGCTCAACATCGGACTCTGTGCTTCTACAGGTGAAACCTATCCCCGAGCTAAGCTTCCTCACCGATTCATTTTGTATCAGCGATGGCATACTGGATCTCACTCAATTGGTTACTCCGATTGGGCCGAGTAGCGTTTGGACTGGAAATGGAATTTCTGGGAATCAGATGGATATGCAAGCACTCGGTAAAGGCTGGCAGAATATTCGGTATGATTATACGGCACCAAATCAATGTGCTAATTTCATTCAAGGGCAAACCTATATCCAGGCTGCTCCTCAGTTAACGGCAACAATTCCGGATGATATCTGCGAAGAAGAAATTATCGCGATAAGCGCTACCTATTCTGAAACACCTAGCGTTTACTGGACCCGCTCGGGCGATGGCCTGTTTAACGGCTCTAATATTTCTATGAACGGCCCTCAGGTTACCTATGAGGCGGGCACAGCAGATTTGGTGAATGGAAGTGTTTGGATACAGGTTCAATCGCAACAGTATTCTGTTTGTCCTGAGGTGATTGTGCGCAAACAAGTCAGTGTATTCCCTCTTCCAAAACCAGCCATAGAGGCAAGTCCAATGGAAGGCTGCGAACCCTTGGAAGTCAACTTCGAAGCGAAAGGGACAATTCCTTTAGGTAGCCAGTATGTATGGAATTATGGAGAAGGAGCTATTGTATCAGGCATTGATTTGTCAAGCGGTTTAAGTCATGAGTATTTGCGCTTTGGCGATTATAGGGTGACCTTGAACGTTCAGACTTCCGCTACCCAGGGAAGTTGTAAAGCCGAAGCTGCTCCAGTGACCATCAAGGTATTTCCAAAGCCGAAGGCCGCCATTGGAGCAGATAAGTGGGTTACCAGTGTTAATTTTCCGGGCATTCAATTCTACGATCGATCTGTTGTTGGCGGTTCGAGTATAATTAATCAATGGCAATGGTCATTTGGAGATCCAAACAACGGAAGTTCCAATGCGGTGAATCCGTATTATGAATACCCAATTGTAACCGATACCGACTCCGTTTTCTATTGGGTAAATCTGCGTGTAGAAACGGAAGAAGGCTGCTGGGATAGCATTGGCCGCAATTTGTTGATCGTTCCTGAGCTCAGTGTATTTATTCCCAATGCCTTTACACCCAATGGAGAAGATAGCAAGCAGAACGAAACCTTTGTTATCGTTGCCGGCAATTACAAAAGCATCCATATCCGGGTTTACGACCGTTGGGGAGAGGAAGTATTCTCTTCGAACGACGTGAAAAATGCATGGGATGGCACCTACAAAGGGGTTCCCGCTCAACAAGATGTTTATGTGTACCTCGTGGAGGTGGTAAGCATCCACGATAAGGTATACCGCTATTCAGGCACAGTAACGTTACTTCGCTAAAGGTCTTTGGCCTGAGCAATCAACTCAGCAATATCCAATACCTGCACGGAATCTTCTTTTTCCTGATTTTTAACGCCGTCACGCATCATGGTCATGCAGAAAGGACAAGCCGCTGCAATGATATTCGCTCCTGTTTCCAAGGCTTCTTCGGTGCGCTCAATATTGATTTCTTTTTTGCCGTTTTCCGCTTCTTTGAACATTTGTGCGCCACCAGCACCACAGCATAGTCCGTTTGTTTTGCAGCGTTTCATCTCTACCAACTCCGCATCCAGCTTTTGGATTAATTCGCGTGGGGCTTCGTAAACGCCATTCGCTCTTCCGAGGTAGCAAGAATCGTGGTAGGTGATTTTCTTTCCTTTAAACCCTCCGCCTTCAACAGCCAGTCGGCCATCATTGAGCAGTTGGTTAAGGAATTGGGTATGATGGATAACCTCATATTTTCCTCCCAACTCAGGGTATTCATTTTTTAGGGTATTGAAGCAATGCGGACAAGCTGTTACAATCTTGTTTACTTCATACATGTTAAGGGTGGCAATATTCGCCATAGCCTGCATTTGAAAGAGGAATTCGTTTCCTGCTCTTTTTGCTGGGTCGCCCGTGCAGCTTTCTTCCGTTCCTAAAATGGCGAACTTAACCTCGGCAGCATTTAGAAGTTTCACAAAAGCGCGTGTGATTTTTTGCGCGCGTTCATCAAAGCTTCCAGCACAGCCTACCCAAAAAAGAACTTCTGGTTTTTCACCCTTTGCCGTCATTTCGGCCATAGTTGGTACGTGAATACTCATATGCGTTGGATTATCCGTTTGCAAATTAGCCAATGACCTCCATTTAACAAAAAAACCGGCACGAGGCCGGCTTAATTGTTAGGGATTAAAAAAACGCTTATGCTTTTGAGGATACATAATGTCCTGGCACCCAACCTTCTCGGATGGCAAATTTAAATAGACCAATTACCGAATTCGATTGCGTTTTTATGAGCAGGTTTTTCCGATGTGTTTCTACAGTTCGAATACGGATGCCAAGTAGCTTGGATATTTGGCCAGAGGTATTCTCCTGAGAAATCAAGTTCAGGATCTCAATTTCCCTTTTGGTTAATGCTGTTTCGTGCATGTAGGGATGGTCTGTTGTGTTTTTACTTTTCCAAAGCCAAGGTAGCCGTGCTGGAATCTTGAATGACGAAATAGGTGCGTGCTAGGAAAAGTAGGTGTTTGATTTTTTCATAGGACTGAAACTTTCTATGAACAAAGCTAGAACGCCAAGAAAATCAGTACATCACCATAATCGGTGATTTTAGTATACCTGATGATACGAAGTGTTAGTCCGTAAAAATTACCAACTTAAGCAGAGGTGGCAATGAGTTCGAACTCATAGGCCAATTTGATAAGGCTAACTACCGATTTACTAGCGGTTTTTTCCAGAATATGTTTACGGTGGGTGTCCACCGTTCTCGGGCTGATGAACAAACGTTCTGCAATTTCAGCGGTGGTGAGTTCTTCGCAGATTAGTTGCACGATTTCTACTTCACGGGAGGTGAGCATATCCCGAATGTCTTTTTTATCCTTTTTTCTTTCTCCGTTGCGATGGTGCATAAAGCTCGAGATTACTTCGGGGCTGTAATAGCTGCTGCCCTGGCAAATTTTTTGGATGGCATCTTGCAGTTCGGCTTTTCCAGAGTTTTTCAAAATATAGCCTTCCGCCTCAGAGGATAGGATAGCATCCACAACTTCGGGCTCATTGTACATGCTCAGCACAAGGACTTTAATTCGCGGGTAGCGTTGTTTGACTTCTCTAGTAAGCTCCAAACCGGAAATTCCCGGCATGGCAATGTCGGTCATGATCATATCAATTTCGCTGTGGTGCTTCTCAAGAATTTGAAGGGCTTCTTCTCCGCTATTTGCTTCGTGAACGAATTGCACAAGACTGTCTTTTTTTAATAAAGACATGAGTCCATCGATTAAAACTTGATGGTCATCAACGGCCAAAATTCGAGCAGATTCACATTCTTTAAATTTGGCTTTAACTACCATGGGCATAGGTTATTGTTACTCAATTTATACCAAATTCTCCGGATTGGTAAATGCTGCTTCCAAAAAACCCTATAATCAGGTAGGTCTTCGGTGTTTTTCAACCAGTGGATGAGTAGGTGGAATAGATGTTTGTTTTGAACTTCCATGTGGCAATTCAATTTAATCCATTCCCATTTATATGCCTGCATAGAGCTGTGTACAGGCGGGAAATGGCTGCTGATGAAGCGAAGTAGCGCCGTAGTTTACAGAATAAGTGCCGCTAAATTCCTGCGGAGTTTTAGGATTCATGAACCCAGTTCGCGCGGTCGGCTGTGGAATGTCTCCGCATGCCGCGATTTTCTACCGTCACCAATCGGGAAGCCGTTATCTTTGATTTCGCGGACCCGACAACTGAGGCTGCCCAATGACCCCCGT
>JALRIQ010000302.1 GCA_023277325.1 Bacteroidia bacterium
CTTGCGGATTATCTGATTTCTGAGCTTTTTGAAACGGAATGAGACGAGAGAGGGTGAGACATGAGAGGGTGAGACATGAGAGAGTGAGACGAGAGAGAGTGAGACATGAGAGGGTGAGACATGAGAGAGTGAGACATGAGAGAGTGAGACATGAGAGGGTGAGACGAGAGAGAGTGAGACATGAGAGGGTGAGACAAGAGAGAGTGAGACATGAGAGGGTGAGACATGAGAGGGTGAGACATGAGAGGGTGAGACGCAATGGTCTATGGTCAATGGTCAATGGACTTTTTTTGCCCGATAAAATCTCTATTTCTAATATTTTCGCTATCGGGCAAAAAAAAAAACCGAAGCCTAAACTCCGGTTTTCTTGAAATACGATTAATGTTCTTATTCTGCTTCCGCTTCTACAGCTTCTACTTCAGGAACCATGCGCTTGAGCAAATTCTCAATTCCTGATTTTAAGGTAATGGTTGATGAAGGACATCCGCTGCAGGCGCCTTTCAAAACCACCTTCACAACACCTTCGTCGAAGCTTTTGAAAGAAATTGCTCCACCATCCATTTCTACGGCTGGTTTTACGTGCATGTCCAATAGGTCCTTGATTTTCTGAACCACCTCAGACTCTTCTTCGTCCGACAATTTTTCTTCTCGTGGGTTAAGAATCACTTTTCCTGCTTCGAGGTAATCTTTCATGAAAGCACGAAGCTCTTGCATGATATCCGACCAATCGAAAGTGGAAAGCTTGGTAACCGTCACGAAATTATTCATGATGAATACAGCATTCACGTATGGCTTTTCAAAAAGCGCTGTGGCCAAAGGTGAACGCAAGGCTGATTCACGCGTTTGAAAATCAGCACTATCGTTTGGAAGGATCATCCGGTTCGCCACAAATTTCATGGTTTCTGGGTTAGGAGTCGCTTCGGCGTATATGTTTACTAGTTCTTGATTTGTCGTTTCCATATTATTTAGAATCGTTCTACAAAGGTAACAAAATTCCTGCCGCATTTGCCTCCGCTTTTCTTGGCTTCCTATTTATTTCCCTAGTTTTGCAGGACGAAAATGCGTGTTGATTATGGCGAAGATTTCCATCAATATTAATTCTGGAAGTATACAAAAAGAAGACCCCATCGTTGGAATCGATTTGGGAACCACCAATTCCCTGGTGGCTATCATCGATAAAGACTCCAAAAAAGCCAAGGCCTTAAAGGGAAAGGGACAATCTGTAATCGTTCCTTCGCTTTTGCATTTTGGCACCAATGAAGAAATTATTGTGGGCCAGTCTGCGCGCAGTTTTTTGATGGATGCCCCAGAAAGAACCGTGTATTCGGTGAAGCGTTTGATGGGGAAATCCTTCGGCGATATCCATGAACACGCTTCCTACTTCAGCTATAAGATCATTGATCAAGATGCCGAAGAATTGGTAAAAATCCGCATCGGCAATAAATTCTATTCTCCCATTGAGCTTTCTTCCTTTATTCTGAAAGAGCTGAAATACCGGGCTGAACAAGAATTAGGCACCGAAGTAAAAAGAGCGGTTATCACGGTACCGGCCTATTTCAACGATGCACAAAGACAAGCTACCCGCGATGCTGGTAAATTGGCAGGTCTTGAAGTGCTCCGTATTGTTAATGAACCTACCGCTGCGAGCTTGGCTTATGGAATTGGTCTCGACAAAGAAGAACTAAAGCATGTCGCCGTCTATGATCTAGGTGGAGGAACTTTCGACGTATCCATCCTTCGCATCACCCAAGGCATCTTTGAAGTGCTTTCTACCCATGGTGACACCTACCTGGGTGGCGATGATTTTGATCGTGCAATCTATCAATACTGGTCCGAGAAATACAGCATCCCTGAGCTGGAGGGCGCCGATATTCAGTCGTTGCGTTTAAGTGCCGAAGAAGCGAAAAAAGCCTTGAGCAGCTCCGAACATTTTACAAAAACACTCCAATTAGGAGGAAAAGATTATTCTCTGGAATTGAGTAAGGATGCCCTTAAAGCATGCATCAGCCCGGTTTTGGAGCGTACCAAAGCCGCTTGTCTTTTGGCCCTCAAAGAATCAGGCATTGCCCTGGATGAATTGGATGAGGTTGTGCTGGTGGGTGGCTCTACCCGCACTCCAGCGGTGAAAGAGGCCGTTCAGTCCTATTTTCCAAATGTCCATATCAATGATAGCCTCAATCCCGATGAAGTTGTGGCTTTGGGAGCTGCCGTTGAAGCGGATATTCTTGCAGGAAACAGAAAAGACCTCTTGCTTTTGGATGTTACTCCCCTCTCCTTAGGTATTGAAACCTTGGGTGGTTTGATGGATGTGATTATTCCAAGAAATAGCAAAGTGCCAGCAAAGGTTGGGAAAAGTTATACCACCTCGGTCGACGGCCAGGTAAACCTTAAAGTAAGCGTATACCAAGGCGAACGTGAGTTGGTGGCTGAAAATAGAAAATTGGCTGAGTTTATCCTCAAAGGTATTCCTGCCATGCCTGCGGGTTTCCCAAAAATCTTGGTCAACTTCATCCTTAATGCAGACGGAATCCTCAAGGTAGAAGCCATGGAAGAACGTTCTGGCGTAAAGCAAGATATTGAGGTTAAGCCACAATACGGACTCAGTGATGCGGAGGTAGAGGAAATGCTTTTGGCATCCATCACCCATGCCGAAGCCGACGTAAAAACGCGGATGCTTTTGGAGGCGAAAAACGAAGCCAACCAACTTATTTACTTGACGGAACGTTTCCTTGAAAAGAATGAAAGCATGCTCACTGATGATGAGCTACAGCAGAGTTCGCTCTTGGTCAATGATTTAAGAAATTCGTTGGAAAGCAACGATAAAGACATAATATTGGGTCATATAGATGAGTTAAATGAATATACCCGTCCGTTCGCCGAGCGACTGATGGACATAAGCATTTCTAAAGCACTCAAAGGAAAAAGCCTTGAAACGTAATTGCGCCTTTCTACTCCTGTTCTTTCTTTTTGTTGGCAGCCTCAGTGCCCAGCAATACAGGAAAGATGAAAACGATGAAAAACCAGGAAGCATCCCGCAGAAAGTGGGCGTGCGAATTGGCTTAGGTCGTTATTGGTTGAACGCCCCGGAAATGATGAAAAGCGATGGCCAGGTTGGGGTACAGGGAGCAATCTACTACCGCTTCGGGCTTCATAAACGCTTCGACCTCAATTTAGAACTTGGTGCCTGTTACCGAGGAAGTAAATTTAGCGGTGCAGATACGGGGAACTTCTATTCCCGACTTGGACTTTTCTATATGGAATTGCCGATTCTTGGCATCATCTCTATGGATGGAAATAAGAAGCATAATATTTTGGTCGGCCCTACCTTCTCCTATTTGATTAAGCCGAGTCTTTTTATTCGAAAAGACTATTACCCTGCATTTACTAACATGCCCATTAAAAAATGGGAAATAGCTGCAACCCTGGGCTATATGTATAGCGGAGAATATGTTGGGGTTTATATTGGCTATAAACATGGATTAAATAACCTGGCTAATGGGTTCGATACATTTGATGTATCCAGGGATTTTGGAAACGAAGCCCCTTCCATGTTTTCCGATATCAATCCAAGCCTTGCGGGAGTCAAGACCTTAATGAACCGAAGCATCGAATTCAGCCTCTATTTTTAGAATGCGTTTCTACACGGTCATCCTGGCTTTACTTTTTTCTTTACATGGATGGACACAAGGCTATATCGCCAATAGCACTTTTACTACTATCAATACCTGCTGCGAATACCGCGTAAGTTGCGCTCCAGTGGGCTGGTGGATCAGCTAGATTCGAATGCAACTTTTCATCATGAAGAAAAACCACCTGTTCATAAGCATAATCCGATAGCCCCCGAACTTGGAAAAGCGTACCGAATTCAGAATATTTATTTCGCCTTTGATAGCGCTGTATTGCAGTCTAACTCCTTTCCCGCATTGGATAGTTTGTATGAGGTTCTGAATCAATATACCGACTTCCAAGTGGAAATTATCGGGCATACGGATAGTCTTGGCTCAAGTGCGTACAATAGCAAACTTTCGCAAGACCGAGCTGAAGCGGTACGTCGTTATTTTATAGAAAAGGGCATGAACCCAACTTAATTAACTGCCATTGGTAAAGGAAGTACGATGCCTCTCCAATCGAATGATTCAGGAGAAGGAAGGCGGATAAATCGGCGGGTAGAGTTTATTCTTCTGGAGAACGAAGACGGTAAACGCTGATACCTTTTTCATAATACACCTGTTCTTTCAAGTAAGGTGCCAGAAGTCCCTTTTCGACATGCTCATCGCTGGTAATTAAATATTCACAGCCTCCGCGCATGGCATCGTCCATATTGCTTCCATCATTATGCTGCACAAATAACTCTTCGGTGCTTCCATAGGCCCAGCCCTTTTTATGCAGGAAATAGAAGTTGATGCAACGAGAATCATCAGGGCCAGTGAGTATCAAACTGCTATCCGGAATACAGTTTCTTAAATTATTTCTGGATTCATCGTCCCAGAATGCTGGGTGGATCATTTTCTCTTCTGCAGCAAAGCGAGAAGGAATCATTCGGAATCCAGTCAGGATAATTTGAATGCCTAAAAAAAAGAATAGCATGGACCATTTCTGCCGACTTAGCAGACTTATACCTTTGGCTGCCAGCGGAATCAGAACCGTGAGGTAAGGCAGCATATAATATTGGTGGTGTTCAAGCACCCGCAGTTCCAGAAGATGGTAAATTAAATAGCCTCCTGAAAAAACAAGCAAGGGAATAAACAAACGGTGTGAAAAGCGCTTGGGCATTCGGATAAACAGAAATAACGCAAGAAGGAGTCCGGCAAAGGCCACAAAACCTAAAATCACTTCTGGGATGTCGGAAATAAAATTTTTCTTGATAACACGTAGTGCCATTTCCAAGGATTCTGCCGGCTTAAGTTCTAAACCAAAATCGGCCAGTCCACTTTTTTCAATCAAGCCTGCCGAATAGCGGTACCATGCCAGAGGCGGCAATACGGCCAAGACTGCGAAACCTGCTAACTGCAATAGAGTCGGAATATTCAGACGTTGGCGATCGCGAAGAAGCATCCCCGCTGGAATAAAACCGATGCCCAGATATTGAAGTTTCACCGCTCCTCCGAGCATAAAGAACAAGGCAGAAATCCATAAGGAAGATGTTTTGTCTTCTTCCCAATAGCGTTCAAAGTGAATAAGGCCCCAAAGGCAAAAAGCCAATGCCATGGTATCTGGCAAGGCAATCCATCCATCATAAAAAAGCTCAGGCGAAAAGAGATAAAACACGAATGCTGCCAAGGCGGCCATGTCATTCTTCCACCAACGTTTCGCTAAATGCAGCATGGCAAAGGCTCCCATAACAGTTAGCAGCCAGGACAGAATTCGGTGCAGCCAAAATTGATTTCCAAGTACATGGTAAGCGCTTGCCAGAACCCACTCATAAAGAGGGAAAGGTGCTCCGGTTATACCATCCCCATCGTAGCGTTGATTTACACGGGGAAGAAAGATATTCATGCTTTCCTCATAAAAATTGTCGGCAACATTGAGTGTGCTTGTTTGGCGCCACACGTGCTGACTATAAGGTGGATAATTTAGAAAAGGCAGGTGCATGGCAAGAGAAAGTACCAGTGCGATACCCACTCCCCATAATACCTGCCTTTGCATTTTCATGGTTTAGAGAATTGCGCTTCCAGCTTCTACTTCTGGAGCAATCTTTTTCACGAGTCCTTGAAGCACTTTGCCTGGACCCACTTCCACAAATTCTGTAGCTCCATCTTTCACCATGGCTTGAACAGATTGTGTCCAGCGTACAGGCGCTGTTAATTGAGTCACCAAATTTTTCTGAATTTCGGCCGGGTCAGAAACTGCAGAGGCCGTTACGTTCTGGTAAACAGGGCATGATGGCGTATTAAAATGAGTTGCTTTTATCGCAGCTTCCAATTCCTGACGAGCAGGTTCCATCAAAGGCGAGTGAAATGCTCCACCAACAGGCAATACCAATGCACGACGAGCACCTGCCTCTTTCATTTTCTCGCAGGCCGCATTTACTGCTTCAATTGAACCTGAAATTACCAATTGGCCCGGACAGTTATAGTTTGCCGCTACAACCACTCCATCGATAGAAGCACAAATATCTTCTACGACATTATCATCGAGTGCAAGGATTGCAGCCATAGTTGATGGTTCAGCCTCACATGCTTTTTGCATGGCCAAAGCACGTTGGGAAACCAAACGTAGTCCATCTTGGAAAGAAAGGGTATTATTCGCAACAAGGGCAGAAAACTCACCTAAGGAGTGGCCTGCAACCATGTCGGCTTGAAATTTATCGCCCATCACTTTTGCCATCACTACAGAGTGAAGGAAAATAGCGGGCTGGGTAACTTTTGTTTGTTTGAGTGATTCATCGGTTCCTTCGAACATTTCTTTGCTCAAGGAAAATCCAAGGATATCATCGGCTTCTTGAAATAACTGACGAGCTAAATCATGTTGATCGTAAAGATCCTTGCCCATCCCAACAAACTGGGAACCCTGTCCCGGAAATACGTATGCCTTCATGCTTTTCAATTTTTACGGTTGGTACTTTGGGAGACATGCCTTTTTCCTTTTCCATCTTTCTTTTGATGATGAGGATTGCCATAAAAACCATGAACACCATGGAAATGATAAAAATTCGCCAGAAGCGTTTAGGGTTTGGTTCGTAAGGGCTAGCCATAATACTCCACGTAGTTACTGTCTGTTTCGTACAATTTTATGCAATGCAGCTCACAATCGGACAATTCAGGTGCAATCTGTTCCCAGATCGCTACCGCCAAATTCTCGATTGAAGCCATCTGTCCTGCCATAAAATCAACGTCTTCATTGATGTTTCGGTGATCCAATTTCTCTATTACCTTATCCCGAATAATCTTTTTCAAGACCTTAAGATCGATGATAAAACCCGTGTCTGGGTTTGGGGTTCCTTTGACGGTAACAAAGAGATTGAAATTGTGTCCGTGCCAGTTTTTGTTGGCACATTTACCAAACACAGCATCATTTTGTTCTTCTGTCCACTTGGGATTATAAAGCTTATGTGCCGCGTTAAAATGTTCTTTACGGGTAATGTAAAGCAAGCGAGGTTTCTCAGCCATTCCTGTAGGTTTTCCGTTGTTGCGCCGCAAAGATACACTCCAAATTGTGATTTATGCCCTTCGGCAAGCTCAGGATGACAAATTTGTGAATTGTGCCCTTCGGCAAGCTCAGGATGACAAATTTGTGAATTATGCCCTTCGGCAAGCTCAGGATGACAAATTTGTAAATTGTGATTTGGTGCGTCCGCCGAAGAATCCCCTTTTTCGCTTGCAACGCGAGGTGCTTCTTCAGCATCTTAGAAAAGAATTCGTAAAAAAATTACGTGATTTATTCCCTCATCCATCGCTATGAAGCTTTCCTTTCTCCTTTTTCGCTGTATTACTTTAGCATCATGTCAGGGCTATCATCATGTAGCAAATAATTAATATCAGCGCGTATAAAGTCCTTCGCGAATTGTTCTCGAAAAACTGACAAGCGATCATTCATCCGATAAATCGAACTTTTTATCCTAATTATCAATCGATTCCACGATTATTCCCGTCGAGATGTAACTAATTCTCATCCCTTTGCGTCATCTTTGTATCTTCAAATCATTGAACATGAAAAGAATAGTACTTACCCTGGGCATTGTCGGATGGTTTTCCTGCGTTATTGCTCAAAGCGATTTAGAACTGCGTAGATCAGACATGAGTTATCCTGGCGCAAGTTTTAATTACCAAGAAGATACTTCCATTATTCTTCCTGCCGACTTCAGCAAAACAGGCAAGAATCAAAGATGGGATTTCCAACAACTTGACAATAATGGTTCTTTTGTTACCAAATACTTAGCGCCAGACGCCAGCAATGGTGGTGATCAAGTGACAGGATGTAATCTTGTTATCCAAAACGATGACCAAGAAAATGAGTATTCATTTGTTGATGCCAATTCTCTGGATGTAAGGCTTTTAGGAAGCACCGGTGATTCGCTCTCTGCGGGTCCGGGTTTCAATCCGAGATATTTGGTATTCCCTTTAAAGTATGGGGATACTTGGGCCGACTCAAGCCGGACGAGCGATACCTATCCAGGTAGCGACTTTGGAGCTCCTTTCGATTCCATCAAAGTAGATGTTTTCATTTTGCTTACTTACAACTGCGACGGACAAGGAACTTTAATATTACCTGTTGATAGTGCCGAAGCATTGCGCATTCAACAAAATGTGTATTATGAATTCAAAGTAAATGGCTATCAGAAAGGAATTGGCTGGTTCCCGATTCAAAACGGAAGCGAGGGAAACGTAAGTTATACCTTCTATAACGCAAATGGTGGGCATTATGCAGCCAGCGTAACCATAAAGGAAAATCAGAACAATATGGGTGAAATCATCTACCGTTCTGCCAATATTCTAAGTGTGAAAAAGCCTGTTGAAATGACGTATACCCTGGTCTATCCTAATCCGGCAAATAACGCATTTCAGCTTGAGGCAAATCATTCAGGAAGCATGCAGGTATTCGATATTCATGGCAAACAAGTAATGAACGACGTTGCGCTTTTTGCTGGAACAAATCGATTCGAAATCGCTGAACTTCCTGCCGGTCAATACATGGTACTTATTCGCTATACCGATGGTAGCCAAAGCAGCAGCCGACTTGTGAAATATTAAGTCAATCCTTACCTATATAACGGAAAGGGGCCTTCGGGTCCCTTTTTCGTTTTGGCAGCTTCCCCCCGAATAATGTAGTTTTGCGGAAGATTTTAGACTATGATAGTAGTAACTGGTGCAGCAGGATTTATAGGAAGTTGTTTGGTAAAACGGCTGAACGAAGACCGTTTTTTTGACTTGGTATTGGTCGACGATTTTTCGAATGAGGCCAAACATAGCAACCTGGAGGGCAAAATATTTCAGGAAAAAGTTCACCGTAACGAATTTTTCGAATGGCTGGATAAGAATGAAAATCAGGTTCAATTCATCTTCCATATTGGTGCACGAACCGATACTACCGAATTCAATGTTGAAATCTTCAATGAGCTGAACCTAAACTATACCAAAACCATGTGGCAAAAATGCGTGGAATATGGTTTACCCCTGGTTTATGCTTCTTCAGCTGCTACATACGGACTTGGCGAACATGGTTATAAAGACGATGAATCGATTGTTGATTCCCTTCATCCTTTGAACCCTTATGGAGACTCGAAAAACGACTTCGATAAATGGGCCATACAGCAGGAGAAAAAACCCTATTTCTGGGCAGGCCTGAAGTTTTTTAATGTTTATGGACCGAATGAATACCATAAAGGAAGAATGGCTTCTGTCATTTTTCATGGGTTCAATCAAATTCAGGAAACCAGCAAGATGAAGCTGTTCCGTTCGCATAACCCCGATTATCCGGATGGCGGTCAGAAACGTGATTTTGTCTATGTGAAGGATGTGGTAAACGTTTGCCATTGGTTGATGCACCACCGCAAAAACTCAGGGCTTTATAACCTTGGTTCTGGTGAAGCGAGAACTTTTCTTGACCTGGCACATGCTACGTTCAAAGCTTTAGACAAAGAGCCAGTGGTTGAGTTTATTGATACGCCGATTGATATTCGTGATAAATACCAATACTTCACGGAGGCGGACATGAGCAAGCTTAAAAGCATCGGTTATCCATTGCCATTTACCTCTTTGGAAGAAGGTGTTGCCGATTATGTGCAGCATTATTTGGTTGATGGGAAACGGTATTAATCGACTTAGTAACGCTCATGACGTTATCACCCGTGGCAATGCGGAATGGCCCAGTCTCAGCAAATGGCGTCAAGCCGCTGTAATCAAAGCCAATTTCATGCTCGTAGATTTTATAGTCAGACGCATTTGCAAACATTGGCTGACGGAAAGACCCACGGCCTACGCCTGCTGTGCGTGCCAACTCGCCAATATACCAAGTGCCTTCTTTGTAGTTAAAGACGACATAGCGGTCGTTTTCGGTCGATGCAGCGGATGGGTAGAACCACCAAATCTCAGAGTGCGTGCCAAGT
>JALRIQ010000303.1 GCA_023277325.1 Bacteroidia bacterium
CCATCACCCCTACCGAATTAATCGGAAGGAAGATAGCGCCTGCCTGCCAAATCTCATCATAAAGTCCGCTTTCTTTCAATCCACTGATGAAAATCTCATCGGCTTCCTGGGTGATTCTCACCTTCTCAGAAGTGATATCGCCCAAAATACGGATGGCCAATCCTGGTCCTGGGAAAGGATGACGATCGAGGATGGCATTATCAATTTCCAAGGCTCTTCCTACCCTGCGCACTTCATCTTTAAAAAGCAAACGCAAAGGCTCAAGAACTTTAAGATTCATTTTATCAGGAAGTCCACCCACATTGTGGTGTGACTTAATCGTTGCACTAGGACCTTTTACACTTACCGACTCAATTACGTCAGGGTAAATGGTTCCTTGTGCCAACCAGCGAGCCCCTTCAATTTTATTGGACTCCTCTTCGAAAACGTCGACAAATACTTTTCCAATGGCTTTACGCTTTTTCTCAGGATCTGTAATGTCCGCCAATGCTTCCATAAACAAATCGCCTGCACGCACTCCTTTAACATTGAGTCCCATGTGCGCATACGAATGCAATACCGCTTCGAATTCATCTTTCCGGAGCAATCCATTATCAATGAAAATACATTGCAACTGGTCGCCAATAGCTTCTTCTATCAATACAGCAGCAACCGATGAATCAACTCCACCGCTCAAGCCGAGAATAACCTTGTCTTGTCCAACAGTCTCACGAATTTCTTTTACAGTGCTTTCAATGAAATGTTCTGGAGTCCAGTCGCCTGTGCATCCGCATATGCCGATGATGAAGTTCTCAAGTAGGAGTTTCCCTTCCTCGCTATGGGTCACTTCTGGATGAAACTGAATACCATAGGTGGTTTCCCCTTTGATTTTAAAGGCCGCATTGATAACTGAATCTGTTGAAGCAATCAGCTCGAAAGTATCCGGTAAGCTGGTGATGGTATCTCCATGCGACATCCATACTACAGATGCCGGTTTCATGTTCTTGAAAAGATCGCTCGATTCTGTCTTTAGAGCGGCTCTTCCGTATTCTCTATGCTTACTTGCCTGCACGTCTCCGCCATTCTTATAGGCCAGGAATTGGGCGCCATAACAAACACCCAATACTGGATATTTCCCTCTGAAAGAAAGGTCAATATCAGGTGCATGGTGATCGCGAACGGAATGGGGTGAACCTGAAATAATCACACCTTTAACGGTGTCGTCGAGCTCAGGCATGTGGTTATACGGATGGATTTCTGAATACACATTCAGCTCCCTAACACGGCGGGCAATCAATTGAGTGTATTGAGAACCGCAATCAAGAATGATGATCTTTTCTGTCATAAATCGAAGAAGCGGCAAAGTTATTCTTTTTCAGCAATTCGGTCCTCTTGAAAGGGGTGGAATAATTGAAGAATTGGGCAAGTTATCTAGCTAAGCTAAAGCCTCTGGGGATTTGGAATAAATGGAAAAGCATTTTATCCGCTTTATTCTTGTTGTTTCGGGCAATTACCTCACCTCTGTCCACGTTACAAAAAGTAATAATCCTTATATTTCAGAACCAGAACCAAAATCATGAAAAAAAACGTACTGATCCTATGGGTTTTTGCTGCATTTGTTCTTTCCTCCTGCATGCGCAAACCCGCCAATGAAGTCGCTCTGAACCAGCGTAATTTTTCTGACGAAATCGCTCTTCAACAAAACCTCGAGTTTTCATTAAGTCATGACCTTGTACCACCAGAACTGGTAGGGCTTTGGGACAGTACTCCCTACTTTAAAATAGAACCGGATGTACCTGGTCGCTTTCGCTGGAGCAGCGCCAATACCTTGGTGTTTTCTCCGAATCATTCCTTTGCACCAAGCACCGACTATACGGTTAAATTCACCAAAGAAATTCTGGAGCATGCCACAGAAAACGGCTTGTATCTCGGGAATAATATCAAAGAAGAAATCAAGTTTCATACCCCCTACCTCAAGGGAGAAACTGTTAAATCTTTTTGGATGCGGGAAGACGGCACCCAACAAGTGCGCGTCAGTGCCCAGTTAAAGTTCAACTATACCATCGATATCAGCACCCTCCTTCCCAATATGGAGGTCTACCTGGATGATACCAAGGTAAATGCGAAGCTGGAAAGCAAAAGCAATACTTCAGAGGTGCATATTTCCATCGATCCCGGAGACAAAGGAGAAACAGACGTGATGCTCCGAATCAAGCTGAAAAAAGGCATCAAATTAGAAGGTAGTAACCGCACGAGTCAGGAAGATCAAGAATTGGCGCAGGTACTACCCTCAAGACTCCGCCTCGACATTACGGATATCAATGCGGTGTATGAGAACAATGAAGGAATT
>JALRIQ010000304.1 GCA_023277325.1 Bacteroidia bacterium
AAGGAGAGCTCGATACCCTGAAGTTTAAAGTTTACGGCAATTGCGAAATGTGCAAAGAGCGCATTGAGGAGGCCTTGGACGTTCGCGGGATTAAATCCGCCGACTGGAATGTCGAAACAAAAATGATCGAAGTGGTTTACGATAATGAGAAAATCACGGAAGAGAAAGTGCATCACCTCATCGCCGGAGCCGGATACGATACCGAAAAGAAAAAAGCCGAAGCGAAAGTGTATAAAAATCTTCCTGGCTGCTGTCAATACGATCGTCCGAAGGAGGTAAAACCATGAGGGCACTCAGCCTTATAGCAAGTGTTTTATGTGCTTTGCCGCTTTTTGCTCAAGACAAACTCAGCGGACAGGTACTTGGAATGGAAGGCGATAAAGAAATCGTTCTTCCATATGCTTCCGTTCTCTGGTTCAACACCACGCGTGGCGCGGTCGCCAATGAGAATGGGGCATTCAGCATCGATCGGGTTCCCGAAACCACTTTACTGCTGGTTTCTTATACCGGATATGCCAATGACACCATTGAAACCAAAGGGCAGTCGAATGTGCGCATTGTTTTGAAGTCGACCATTACCCTGGACGAAGCCATTGTGAAAGAAGAACAAAAGGCTACGACAATCAACTCAATCAGCAGCATGAAAACCGAGGTTCTCGGTAAGACGGAATTAAAAAAAGCGGCATGCTGTAATTTGAGTGAGAGCTTTGAAACCAACCCCACTGTCGAGGTATCCTATTCGGATGCCTTAACAGGGATACGCCAGATTCAGATGCTCGGACTATCTGGTATCTATGCCCAAACCCTGGTGGAGAATATCCCGATGGTTCACGGCTTAAATGCGTCAACCGGACTCACCTTTATTCCGGGTCCATTTGTAGAGAATATCTATTTATCAAAAGGAGCAGGATCGGCGGTATATGGCTTTGAGAGCATGAGTGGTCAGATTAATGTCGACCTCTTTAAACCGGAGTCTGCACCCAAGTTGCACCTCAATGCCTATGTCAACCAATTCGGCAGAACAGAGCTTAACGTCATTACTGCAGCTAAGCTCAACAGCAAGTGGAGCAGCAGCTTGATGGCCCATGGGAATATCACCCAAAATCAGCGCGACCCGAATAATGATGGTTTCTATAACCTGCCTTCGGGCAATGGGATAAACGTCATCAATCGCTATAAATACAATGGCGAGAATTGGGAAGGTATGATTGGCGTGAAATTCATCAATGACCATCGTATTTCTGGCCAGTTGGGCTATACCAAAGGAATGATGCGCGATAGTACCACGCCATATGGTGTAGAATATGTAACGCGCCAGATTGGATCTTGGGCTAAGCTAGGTCGGCCAGCAACCGAGGAAAAGCAGACCAGCATAGGTTTTATGTTCCATGCCAACCATTATGAAAATGATTTTCTGGCTGGATTGAATACCTACAAAGGACGCCATGATAACCTTTTTGCCAGCTTCCTTTTTAATAGAAAGTTTGATGATTTAGACCGTCATACTTTGAGCGGAGGATTAAGCTTATTGGCTGATCAATACGATGAGCAGTTTAATACCCTGAACTTTCAGAGAACGGAGATTGTTCCCGGAATTTTTGCTGAGTATACCTATTCACTTGCTCAGAAGTTTTCTGCGGTTGTGGGTGCTCGTTTTGATTACAATTCCATCTTTGGTGCCTTTTTCACTCCGCGTTTGCACCTGCGTTATGCCATCAACGAAAAGCATGTGCTTCGAGCGAGTGCAGGGCGTGGACAACGTACGGCCAATATCTTTACGGAGAACAGCAGCATTTTTGTGAGTTCCAGAAAGTTGGTTCTTGCGGGAACAGGCTACCCTGGAGCAGGCGGTTTGCAACCGGAAGTTTCCTGGAATTACGGTGGAAATTATACCTATACTTTCCAAATCAGTTCACGCAGAACAGCCCAGTTTAGTTTGGACTACTATTATGTGAATTTCCAGAATCAAACCGTAATTGATTTGGACAATTCGGCAAGAGAGGTATCCATCTATAATTTGAAAGGAAGATCCTATAGCCAAACGATTCAGGCGCAGTTTACGATTGAGCCACTCAAGCGCTTGGAGTTGCGTTTTGCCTACCGTTATTTGGATGTGCGTACGACCTTTTCAACCGGACTGCGTCAGAAGGCATTGTTGCCCCCGCACCGTGGGTTTATCAATGTGGCGTATAGCACCAAAAGCGACTGGAGCTTTGACTTTACTTCGCAGTTTATTGGAAGAAAACGCCTTCCCGATTTAGGAGAAAATCCAGAATTCCTGAGACTAGAGCAATACTCTCCATCTTATGTGAACCTCAATGCTCAGGTAACCAAAAAGCTAAAACGCTGGGAAATTTATTTGGGAGCGGAGAACCTGCTGAATGTGCAACAACGTCAACTTATTGTTGATCCGGGCAATCCTTATGGAAGCTATTTTGATGCTTCGATGGTATGGGGTCCGTCCATGGGAGCTATGGCATATCTTGGATTTCGTTATGAAATTGAATAATTTCGAACAAAATGGTTAATTTTCTGTTCTCCATGATATCATCAATTCAAGTTAATTTGTAAACCTATGAAAAAACTAAATTCCATTTTTGCGCTCGCATTTTCTGCAGCCATTGTATTGTCATCATGCAGTCAGCAACGTTACTCCAGTCGTGCTAAGGTGCGCGTGAATGACCAAGCCAAAGAGCAACAACAAAAAGAAGCACCGAAGGAGCTCGCGGTAATTACGCCAAAGCAATTTGATGTTCCAGCGCCAGAGGTAAAAGTGCCTCAAGCAGCCCAAGCACAAAAGTCTGAGAGCGCAGTTCCAGCGCCAACGAAAAGAGAAGTGCTGAAAAAATTGCGTTCAAAGGAAATGAGAACGGCTTTAACCGAAATTGCCAAGGACCCGAAACAAATTCAGCAACTTATTCAGAAAGAGGATAATGTTAAGAAAGAGGAGTTCAAGGAAAAAGTTGGGGCAGATTTCAGCAGCAAATGGGTAAAGTTATTCATCATAGGACTAGTCATTCTTTTGATAGGAATTATTTTACCTGGAGGAATAGGAAGCGTTTTCTATTTGGTAGGAGGTTTAATTATGCTCATAGCATTAATATTATTTCTTCTCGAACTAGTATAGATTTTATTTAACTTGAAAAGCCATCTTCGGATGGCTTTTTTTTTGGCCTATTGGGGACTAAACTTGTATCATGATTTTAAGTGCGATTGTTGCGGCTGCGGAAAATAATGCCATCGGAAAAGACAATGACCTGCTCTGGAACCTTCCAGATGATATGCGTTTTTTTAAAACTACTACCTCGGGACATGCAGTAATTATGGGGCGAAAAACCCTGGAATCTTTTGGTCGTCCGCTTCCCAATCGCGAGAACATTTGCATCACCCGCAATACAGACTATTCACCAGAGAAGGTTCATGTGGTGCACTCTTTAGAAGCAGCCATTGAGTTGGCTAAAACCCTGGAAGATGAAGAGTGCTTTTTATTGGGTGGTGGCGAAATCTACATGCAGGGGCTTCGCTTTTGTGATAAGGTGTATCTTACCCGTGTCCATGCAGAATTTGAGGCCGAGGCCTTTTTTCCTGAACTTGATGAAAAGGAATGGAAGGTAGTGGACAGCGTGGAGCATGGCACAGATGAGCGGCATGCTTATGCCTTTACCTTTCTAACCTATGAAAGAGTTTCTTAAACAGGAAAAAAACAAGTGGATCCTTTTAGGGGGCATTCTTTTGCTCACTTTTTTGCTCTATGGGCGAGTCCTGAATAATGGTTTTGCCGTCGATGATTTCCCGGCAATTGTTAATAATGACCTGGTACAAGAAGGCGTTGGAGGAATTTCCGAAATCTTTCAGGAAAGCTTCTATTATGGCTATGATCAGCGGAAAGAAGCCAATGAATACCGGCCTATAACTTCTTCCTTTTATGCTTTGGAAGTTTCGCTGTTTGGAGAAAAACCAATGGGCTACCATGCTGGGAGTTTATTGCTTTATGGACTGCTGCTCTGGGTGCTATTTCTGTTTTTAAGCAGACTGCTTAGCTGGCACTATGCCGCGGCAGGCACCATGCTTTATGCATTGATTCCTGTGCATTCGGAGGTTGTGGCCAACATCAAAGCGCAAGACGATTTGCTCATGGCCCTCTTCCTGTTTTTAAGCTTTTATGCCTGGACAAGAAAAGAGGAAAGAGGGTTTTTAATCACTGCGATAGTCGGTTATTTATTGGCTGTTTTTAGCAAAGAATCGGCTGTTCCGATGTTGCTTGTTTTCCCTGCACTTGATATGCTGCGCCAACAAAAGCTCGACAAAAAAGCCGCCTTATTTTTAGCACCGGGTATCGTGTATTTGCTTGTTCGCTCTTCGGTTATTGAAGGAGTGGCTAAGGTAGATGTGGTAAATAATGCTTTGGCCTTTTCGAGTGGCTATGCCGAGCAGAGTGCGATGGGCTTTGCCTTATTTGTGGAGTATATTTGGCTTTTGCTTGCACCCTATTCTTTGAGCTGGGATTATTCCTTTAATCATTTTGAGCTGCATGGATGGATGCATTGGGAGAGTATTTTAGGCTTGTTGCTTTTTGCTGGTGCTGCGGTACTTATTCTTAAAAAATTCAGAAAGCCGGATCTTTTGGTTTGGTCCATTTTCTTCTTTTTGCTTTCTATTTTCCTCTACCTGCACCTGCTGTTTTTATTGGAAGCCACCTTTGCAGAGCGTTTCTTATTTCTACCTTCATTTGCCTTTGTGATAATGCTTCTGGAGGCCCAGAAAAAATGGAATGTACTGAAATGGGCATTCGCGGTAGTTGCGATTTTTTGGTCCGTGGTGGTGTGGAATAGAGCCGGCGACTGGAAAGATAACCTTACCCTTTTTGAGGCAGATATTGAAAAGGTTCCGAAAAGCATTCGTGCGAATTCCGCCTTGGCGTTTGCCCTCTATGAACAGGCGATTGCAACCGAAGAAGCGGATCAGCCAACACTCGAGCGAGCCGCAGAATTGTACCGCAATGCCATCAATATTTATGGAAATGACGCGTCGACCTGGTACAATTTCGGGATGTGTAACCTGGCTATGGGCGATTATACCATGGCAGAACTGTGTTTCAAAGACTGCCTGCGCTTAAAACCAAATCATACCCTGGCCTTCAATAATTTGGGCAATATTCAATACCTGAAAGGGGAACATGAATTGGCGAAATCCTATTATTCACTGGCGATTCAGGCAGATTCAAAAAACGCAGAAGCCTGGAGTAACCTCGGAGCCGAATACCTCCTCTTCAAACAAAATGATTCGGCGTATTATGCCCTTGAAGTCGCCGTACAACTGGACCCGAAGAATGAAAACGCCGCGTATAACCGGGACATCGCCAAGAAACGTTTAGGCATTCAATAACCCCACTCTCTATTTCCTTAGTCCTAATTCCTCAGTCCTTTTTCCTCTTTCCTTCCCCTCACTTCATC
>JALRIQ010000305.1 GCA_023277325.1 Bacteroidia bacterium
AATGTCTTTGTCCGATTCAAAACTCTTAAATACAGCCAAAGCTATGGCAGGTTCCAAAGAGGAAAGCACGGCCGTTCCTGGTTCCAGTACTTCATTTAAAAATTTGTTGCCAAACTTTACCCCAGAACGCTCTTCCACATCTTTATAGGCTCCACCTTTAATATAAGGCGCTACGTCATTGATCGGACCACGGCGGTCGCCCATCATCATCCCTCCTGCAAAAACGCGGAATTTGATTTCCTTACCATATTTCTCATTCAGGGCATTGATCACCGGCGAAAAGCCATAGCACCAGCCACACAGGGCATCGTAGAAATACAAAATTTCTGTATTTGATCGTATAGACATGTAAGTAGCTTAAGGCAAATAGAGTACCAGAAAGCGACTTGCCATTTGCTCGGTCTACCGACTTAGCAACATAAAAATCAGAAATGACTACCTGGATTCGGCGGCCATATGCCACTCGTAAGCTTTGAGGGTATTTTGAAGAAGTCCGATACGGGTCATGAGGCCTACTCCACCTGGAACAGGAGTGATGAATGAAGCTTTTGGAGCCACTTCATCGAAAGCTACATCGCCACGAATTACATACCCTCTTTCGTTATCTGCATCAATGCGGGTAATACCCACATCAATAATTACCGCTCCTTCTTTCACCATGTCGGCTTTTAAAAATTCAGGACGACCAAGTGCCGCAACGATAATATCAGCTTGAAGGCAAAGTTCTTTCAGGTTCTTCGTGCGACTATGGCAAACCGTTACGGTGCAGTTTCCTGGGTTGGTATTCTGCATCAATAAAGCTGCCATTGGTTTTCCTACAATATCGCTTCGTCCGATAACGACACAATGTTTTCCTGAGGTTTCAATGTTGTAGCGTTCCAGCATCATCATGATGCCATAAGGAGTGGCGGGTAAAAAGGTATCCAACCCTTTAAACATCTTCCCTACATTCACCGGATGAAAGCCATCCACGTCTTTTGATGCGTCGATATGGTTCATTACCGAAAGGGAGTTGATTTGTTCTGGCACGGGCATTTGGACAATCAATCCATCAATATTTCTATTGATATTGATCTTTTCGATTTCACCCAAAAGCTCGTTTTCAGAGATATAAGCAGGAAAACGTAAGATGGAAGATTCCATTCCCAATTCTTCACAATCTTTTGCCTTACTGGCAACATAGGTTTGCGAAGCCCCATCATCGCCAACTAAAATTGCACAGAGATGCGGTGCTCTCCAGCCTTTGGCCTTATATCCAGCCACTTTTTCTTTTAGTTCAGCCTTTATGGTTTTGGCAAGAAATTTTCCATCTAAGAGTTCCATAAGTGTAAATTAAGAATTTGACATCGATTTTTCTCTGCGTTTACGTTCAACTTCGTCCAAGATCACTTTTCTGAGTCGAATGCTTAGCGGAGTGAGTTCGATACACTCATCGGCTTCAATATATTCCATTGCTTCTTCAAGCGAGAACTGAATTTTCGGGGCAATACGGGTTGAATCATCCTTACCAGCAGCGCGCATATTGGACATTTGTTTGGCCTTCACCAAATTCACGCCTAAATCGTCTGGGCGGCTATTCTCGCCTACAACCATTCCTGGGTAAACTTCTTCACCTGGCTCAACAAAGAAGCGTCCACGGTCTTGAAGCTTATCCAATGAGTAAGCCTTTACTGTACCTTTATCGAGCGAGAACATCACTCCATTGATACGTCCTGGAATTACTCCTTTCCATGGTCTGTATTCGCTAAAACGGTGCGCCATAATTGCTTCACCCGCAGTTTGGGTAAGCATTTGAGAACGCAATCCAATCAAGCCACGTGAAGGCACGTTAAACTCGATTTGCTGGCGGTCGCCTTTAGTTTCCATATTGACCATTTCTCCTTTACGGAAAGTCAATAAGTCGATGGCTTTTCCAGAAAACTCGTCGGGCACATCAATAACCAATGATTCGTATGGCTCTGATTTCACACCGTCAATTTCTTTTACGATAACGCGTGGCTGACCAACCGTTAATTCGAAACCTTCGCGGCGCATGGTTTCAATAAGAATAGACAAATGCAGGATACCACGTCCGTAAACGAGGAATGAATCCGCTGAATCTGTTTCCTGAACTTTTAAGGCAAGGTTCTTTTCTGTTTCCTTGAACAAACGATCACGCAATTGGCGGGATGTTACGAACTTTCCCTCTTTACCGAAGAATGGCGAGTTGTTTACAGAAAACAACATGCTCATGGTCGGTTCATCCACCGTAATTGGCTCTAGTCCTTCCGGAGCATCGAAGTTGGCAATGGTATCACCAATTTGAAAATCTTCAAGTCCTACAACGGCTGCGATATCTCCAGCAGCAACCTCATCTGCTTTTTTACGTCCCAGACCTTCGAAAGTATGAAGTTCTTTGATACGCGCTTGAACGATTCCGCCCTCATTGCGCACCAATCTAATGGGATCACCTGTTTTGATTACACCACGGTGTACCTTACCAATTGCAATACGTCCAACGAAGTTCGAATAGTCGAGTGAGGTAATTTGCATTTGCAAGTTTCCTTCTGGAGGATTTGGTGCAGGCACCTTTTCAAGAATGGTATCAAGAAGGTAAGTGATATCAGTTTCTGGTTTGTTCCAATCCGGACCGAACCAACCTTGTTTTGAAGAACCATAAATGGTCGCAAAATCCAATTGCTCGTCGGTAGCATCCAAGTGAAAGAAAAGCTCGAATACGGCTTCCTGTACTTCGTCTGGACGGCAGTTTGGTTTATCTACTTTATTTACTACAACAATCGGCTTTAGTCCGAGTGCCAAAGCTTTATGCAGCACGAAACGTGTTTGTGGCATTGGCCCTTCAAAGGCATCAACCAAAAGCAAAACACCATCGGCCATTTTCAGAACGCGCTCGACCTCTCCTCCAAAGTCACTGTGACCAGGAGTATCGATGATGTTGATTTTGGTTCCTTTGTATTGAACAGAAACGTTTTTTGAAAAGATGGTAATCCCTCTCTCACGCTCCAAATCATTATTGTCAAGAATAAGATCTCCAGTTTCTTCATTTTCACGAAACTGATTGGTTTGATGAAGGATTTTGTCTACTAATGTAGTCTTACCATGGTCGACGTGGGCGATGATGGCAATATTGCGGATATTCAGCATTGTTTTTAAAAGGTCCGCAAAGGTAAGCCTTTTATTTGGGCTTACATATTCCTTCACAAAAGCTTAAAACAAGATGACTTCGCACGGTATTTTGGTGTAAAATAAATCATTTGGACTTCAGCACTCTTCCGAAACTACGCTGAACACGGCCATTTCATTGAATCAAGCTGAATTCACTCTATCCGACTACCTATAAGGCAAGAAGTCGCTCTGCTTTTTTAACTTCCTTTAAAATCAGGGTGACGTTTTTCTATAAACGCATTCATCCCTTCTTTTTGATCTTCTGTAGCAAATAACATATAGAAGTTCTTGCGCTCGAATGATAATCCTTCAGATAAGCTGGTTTCATAGGATTTCAGCACGGATTCCTTCGCCAATTGCAAGGCCAGTGGTGAGTTACGGGACATGCTTTTGGCCATTTTTATGGTTTCATCCATCAATAACTCGACTGGTACAATTTTATTGATCAGTCCGGCTTGCAAGGCTCTTTCCGCAGAAATAAACTCGCCCGTTAGAACCATTTCCATCGCCAAAGCTTTTCCTACAGCTTGCGGCAGACGCTGGGTTCCCCCTGCTCCTGGCATAACACCGATTTTAATTTCAGGTTGTCCGAATTGCGCCGTTTCACTGGCCACAACACAGTCGCAATGCATCACCAATTCACAACCTCCACCTAAAGCAAAGCCTGAAACTGCCGCTATAATTGGTTTTTTGGTCTTTTTAATCTGGTCCCAGGTGGTAAACTGATCGATTTTAAGCATATCGATGGCCCCTTTACCGCTCATCTGTTTAATATCTGCACCAGCCGCAAATGCTCTTTCATTTCCGGTGATAATGATAACGCGTACCGCGTCATTGGCGTCGAGAGCCTTTAAAGCATCACGAACCTCACCCATCAATTGAAGGTTCAAGGCATTTAATTCTTTTGGACGATTCAATTGAATCAGAGCAACATGCTCAGCAATTTGCTCTGTAACGAGGATATGTTCGTAGCTCATGGGTAAATCTTTTGTTCTGCAAATAAAGTAATTCGATAAAATAATTGGGCTGCTAAAAGCCCGAGTAATGCGCCAACCAGGACATCACCAGGGAAATGAACCCCCACGTATATCTGGGCAAAGGCAATGCTGGCCGCCCATACAAATAAAAGCCAGCGGTATTTTGACTTCCATTTCCAACCGAGCACCAGGCTCAGAAATAAAGCAATCGCAAAATGATTGGAAGCATGGGATGAGGCAAAGCCATATTTTCCTCCGCAGTTTCCGTCGGATTTCCTCAGCAAAACCTCTTGCTTCAGGTTTTCATGCCAGCAAGGACGCGGACGTTCAAAATTAGGTTTAAAGATGCCAGAGGCCAGGTAATCCGCACTACCAACCGTGAAAGCCAAACCAATTATCCAAAGCCAACTCCTGCTCTTCTTTAAGCGAATAAGCAGTACCAGGAGGATAAAGTAAAGTGGAAGCCATAATTTTGGTTCCCTTATCCAGGGCATGATAGCATTAAAAAAGGCGTTATCGAGGTTTCGATTGATGAAAAAAAACAGG
>JALRIQ010000306.1 GCA_023277325.1 Bacteroidia bacterium
GACCCAATCGATGCCGCGAAAATAGCGGAATATCTACTTCAAATCAAAGCTATCAAACTTCAACCTAACGACCCCTTTACCTGGGCATCAGGTTGGAAAAGCCCGATTTACTGCGATAACCGCATCAGCTTATCGTTTCCAAAAATTCGAAGTGACATCAAACTAGCTCTTGCTGCCAAGATTAAGGCAGAATATCCAGAAGTAGAAGCCATTGTTGGCGTTGCCACTGCAGGAATTCCTCAAGGTGCTTTGGTTGCTGATATACTCGACCTGCCTGCCGCTTATGTGCGTCCTGAACCAAAAAGTCATGGCCGTCAAAATCAGCTTGAAGGAGATTTACCGCAAGGATGCAAAGTAGTGGTTCTTGAAGACCTAATTTCAACAGGAAAAAGCAGTCTAAAAGCGGTTGAAGTTTTGCGCGGAATGGGATTGCAAGTAATCGGCTTGGCCGCCATTTTCACCTATGGCTTCCCAATTGCTGAAGAGAATTTCAAGGCTGCCTCTTGCCCATGGTTTGCACTAAGCGACTACAATGCCTTGATCGATACAGCCATTAAAACGGGCTATGTTGAACAAGCTGATGCTGCAAGTCTTGCCGAATGGCGCAAAGCTCCAGAAATTTGGGGTCAGTAAGAGCTGAGCGTTGAGGGCTGAAGGTTGAAAGCTGAAAGTTGAGGGATATTACGATCTCTTGCCGTCGCAAAATCGTAATGTCGTAATCTCGTAATGTCGATTCTAGACTAATTCTTGATGGCCAATTGTCCGCAGGCGGCATCAATATCTTTACCCCGACTTCTTCGCACATTTACGATGACTTTCTTTTTCTCGAGATAAGCGATAAAGGCATCCAATTTCTCATCTGAGGTATTGACAAAATCTGCGAATTCAATCGGATTATACTCAATGATATTGACTTTACTCGGTACCCTTTTCCAGAAACGGTAGAGTTCAGCAGCATCATCAATTGAGTCGTTCACGTTATTGAAAACGATGTATTCGAAGGTTACACGAGTTCCTGTTTTCTGGTAGAAATAATCCAGCGCCTCTGCCAATACATCCAAATTATTGGTTTCATTGATTGGCATGATTTCATTGCGCTTGGCATCATTCGCCGCATGCAAGGAAAGAGCAAGGTTAAAGCGCACCCCATCATCGCCAAGCTTCTTGATCATCTTGGCCACTCCTGCCGTAGAAACCGTAATACGCTGTGGACTCATGCCCAATCCATCCGGAGAAGTGATGCGGTCTACAGAATACATCATCCCTGAATAATTCAATAGCGGCTCCCCCATTCCCATGTAAACGATGTTCGACAATGGAATTTGGTAATGTTCCATTGCAGCTCGACCAATCAATACCACCTGATCATAGATTTCATCGCCAGTCAGGTTACGTTTTCTATCCATGAAACCTGTTGCGCAAAACTTACAACTGAGACTGCATCCTACCTGTGAAGAGACGCAGGCTGTCATGCGGTCTTTGGAAGGAATTAATACCCCTTCTACCAAATGGCCATCATACAAACGAAATCCAAATTTGATGGTGCGGTCCTTACTTACTTGTTGGGTCGCAATGGTTACGGCATGAATTTCATATTTCTCCTCAAGCAGAGCTCTGAGTTCTTTGCTTAGGTTCGTCATCTCTGCAAAAGAATGCGCAGATTTCTTCCAGAGCCATTCATAAACCTGCTTGGCGCGGAAAGTTTTTTCACCCATGCTCGTGAGCTGTTCAACAAGCTGGTCGAGAGTAAGTGAGCGTATATCAATTTTAGATGATGCCGACATAGTTCGGCAAAGGTAGGGAAAAGGACGAGCCATTCGGCAAGCTGCACCTTCGCAAATGCTTCGGTGCACGCAGTCAGGATGACGAAATGCAGGTTAAGGATTAAGAAATAAGGAGAAGGCTGAGAGATGACCCCTGTAACCTGTAACCCGTAACCCACTACCCGTTTTAAAGAGGATGCGGTTCACCTATCACTTATTTCAGGGCCCGAATGAGTTCATCCATGGCTTCATTTGCTCTTGCTAGGTTCATAGAAAAGAAGACCCATTGCATTAGGTAAAAGAAGAGCATACCAAGAGGTAAAAAAAGGATGAAAAACCAGGAGCCGCTCCAAATCACAGCGATTGTTACCATAATAACCAGGATACTTGGCATCAACCAAATGGATTTTGCAGGAAGGGTGATGAGGTCAACTTTATTCTTTTCAAGCACTAACTTAATCTTTGGCTGACCTACCGTCTGACCCGTATTTTTAGGACAAATGATGAGCACGTTTTCCTCTCGAGTCCTCTGCAATTCGGCATTCTTTGCCAACCAACTTCCTTCAGAAGCAAACGCGCTATTCAACTTGACCAAGACGGCCTCCATGCTTGTTGTTTCAAGCTGACGAACTATTTGATTCGGGAAAATTTTACTCATTCCTCTAAACTTATTTCAGAAGTAAATTCCTTCCATAGAAAGGTAGTGAAATTTAACGATTAGCGGCGAATTACCCACAACCTTGACAAGCATAATAATGGAAAATACTGTGGTCCGAGGACTGTCGACCGTGGACCATGGACTGTCGACCAACTAAAACTTCACCTGCACTCCCATCAGAAAATGACGCTGCTGCATAAAACGGCTAGGATCATCTGGCGGAGTGCCATAAGAACGTGAATCGCGTGGATCGAGGTAAGAAGGGTCACGCCACTCGGTTGGAACAGGATCTCCAGCCTTCCATGCATCACCCGTTACCGGATTGATGCGCGCTGGGTTTTTTGTATTGAGCAAATTGGTGATTTCAAAGGTCCAGGCGATACTCACTTTATTGATATTCCACCATTTTTTATAGCTGAAGTCAAGCCAGTAGGTGCTTCTGCCCACAGAGGCAAACCTGTTCTCCGCTCCTTGTTCCTGAATATAAATCGGCCGTCCAGTTTCTGGTTCTGTACCGTTATAGAAATAAGGCGTGTAGCGGCGACCTGAACGCCATACAAATTCCAGGTAAAAGCTCATTTTATTGAGCCATTTTTTACCCAAATAACCGTGCTCATTCTTAAGGGTTACCAAGGCATTTCCTTTGATATCCCAAGGACTTGACCAAGGCAAGTAAAATTCTTTTGTATCCTCTCTTGCTCCGTTGTTTAAGATTTCTTTTAAGCTTTCTGAGGCAGAGGATGATTGACCCGTCGCTACCATATAGGTTGCAGAAACTTGTCCGCTAAACCATTTACCAATTCGCTTGATATAGCTGGTTTCAATACCACGAACTCTGGCATAATCCGAGTTTATGCGCATAGAGCGGCTAATTTCACGGCCTGTTGCATCCTTTACCAAGATAGCAGTGGTAGTAACGAAATCATAATTATCGCGGTAAAAGGCCGATACATTTAAAGCGTCATTGCTGGTGATTTGTGATTTAAGCCCCAACTCATAGGCGATACTCACCTCCGGATTCAGGTTCGGGTTTCCGAGACGTCCGATGGTTGATCGATCCGAATAGTATGGGTTTAATCCGGTATAGATAAATGAAGGATGTGGCAAAATGGTGCTATGTCCATAGTTGAAGTACATCACCTGATTTTCACGTATTGGGAAGCTGGCTGAAATCTTAGGCAGGAAGCGGAATTTGAAGGAACGTCCTGCAATCATGAGGGATTGTTTTTTGTATTCCTCACGAATTTCGTCGCGTATCTGTGCGCGTGGGTCGGCTATCGCATCATCCACATATTTGCCTGGCATCCAATATTCAAAACGGGCACCAACCTCAGCGATAAGTCCTTTGTATTTGATTTTCTCCGATACCCATGCACCACCGCGTGAGGGTTTTACTCTCCAGATTTCTGAATATTCTCCAAGGCGCTCACTCGAAGTATAAGACCCATCCGCCAATTGAATCGGAGCTCCAATCCATGGACGACCTATATCAATCCATTGAAGGTCTTGAATCTTCACCTCTGCGCCGAAGTTCAGCCGGTTCAACGCATCTTTCGAATAGAGATTTCCTGAAAATTTGAACGAATACTCTTCGATATAATGGTCGTGCCATAGCGTCGATACTCCTCCATTATTGTACAAGCCAGAAGGAGGGTTAACGGCAACGATGCTATCGTTTGGATTATAGTAAGATGCAGGAGGAACGACAATAGATCGTGGATCAAGTTCCGAATCCACTACATCAGGACGCCAGTCGCGGCCATTCGCATCCGCCCGCAGTCGCGCAAAGAAACGTGAGCCTGTGAGGGTATAGGCGAAACGTTTTTTAGATGCATCGCTGTAATTCAAGATCATCAGATTGGCATCATGCGTAAAGGTATTCGCATTATCCATCTGGTCTTGAAATGAAAATTGATAGCCGGGCGTAAATGGAAGATCATTCCCAGTGATACGCAGCATGTTTACATCCTGGTTGATAGCTAGGGTGCGGTTATAGGTCAGCGATAATTTTTGGCGGTCATTAAACGCATAATCAAAGCGAGCCAAAGAAGACCAACGGTTATCGTGCCTTGGGCTCCAAAAGAGTCCGTCGTACATTCCGGAACGCAGCCTATTTGGTGGGTTCTTGGTATAGAGGTCTGAATTGAAAGCCCTTCCAGAGATAAAGTAGTAGAATTTGTCCTTGGTCTTTTTATTTATCCATTTACTCGTTCCTCCCACACTGAACTCATACACCGATTCATTGAATACTGAATTCCAGTCTCTGTTAAATCCAAAGTTATCGCGTTTGACCTGGATACCTACTTTAAATACATCCGATCCTGAGCGCGTCTTAGCGTTAA
>JALRIQ010000307.1 GCA_023277325.1 Bacteroidia bacterium
ACCTGAGTTTTTGCTTGTGCGCTTTGAGCCCGAGAGGCAAAAATGTCCAAGATCAGATTGCTCCGATCAAGGATTTTAACATTCAGCTCATTTTGCAAATTCCGAATCTGACTCGGTGATAGCTCATCATCAAAAATCACCATGCTTGGTTCATGTTCCACAACATAATGTTTGATTTCTTCCAATTTTCCAGTGCCTATGTAGGTAGCAGAAAATGGATGGTCTAACTTTTGCGTAAACTTCTTTAGCGTTTTTGCTCCAGCGGTTTCCGTCAAAAATTCAAGTTCATCGAGGTATTCTTCGGCTTGTCCTTTTGGCTTAAATTTATAGTCGATGGCAACAAGAACTGCTGTTTCCTGTTTTTTATGTGTATCGTGTAACTTGCCCTTCAATGCTCTAATATGAATCGCAAAAATACAACCTTGCTTTCTGCCTTACTAATCTTGTTTCAGCTTATCGTCGAGTGCGGGGTTATTCATGCGCAGCATTCAAAGCCTTGGAAGGGATTATTAGACAAGCCGGATACCCAATTTACCGTTTTGCCTGCACCTTATGAGCCGGACGAGAATACAGACATGCCCTATGTGGCAGTCTGCCATCAGCCTTTTGGACATGGTACCCATGGCCAGGAGAAAGAACATATCAAGGACAGTTTGAACAGGCTTAAAAGGCAGAGATATGCGCTGGCTCCACAATATAAAAATGAACCGGATAGCTTTCGTATTCTTGCCGATTTCACGGCGAATCCCTCCCAAAATGTCACGCCAATGGATAACGGAATTGCCGTTTCCCCTTTGGGATATGTGGTCAGTGTAGTAAACGCAAATTATACGGTGCAAAATGCCTCGGGGCAGCGACTGATGCTTCGAACCTTTAAGCAGCTTGCCAACGACCCAAGTTTAAACAGCAGCTTTTTTGATCCCAGGGTCTATTACGATGTTCAACGGGACCGCTTTTATATGCTCATTCTTCATGGGCGGAAATCAGCAGATTCGCGTGTTTTGGTATTTGTCTCTAAAGAAGCAAATCCGCTTTTGGGCTGGCACGTTTATTCCTTTCGTGGAGATCCCTACTTCAAAGGTTTGATGGCTGATTTTCCTCAATTGGGCGTGAGCGCGGATCACTTGGCCATCAGTATAAACCAGTTTAAGGAAAATGTAGACGTATTTGACGGAAGCTTGCTGTATGTTTTGGAAAAAGATAGGTTGCTGAATGGAAATGTGGCGCAAACAATGATTTATGATGATCTCCGGATAAGCGACGATAAGGAAGGGTTTAATTTGGTGCCGGCAAACGCTTATGACGGGTATATTGGTTCAAGCTTGTATTTTATCTGTTCCAAAGACCGCGGTGGAGATGGTTTTACCATCATGAAACTCAATCCAACTCAGGGAATTGTCGAAACAAAACACGTATCTGCCGGAAAATATTCATTGCCGCCCGATGCTGTTCAGAAACAAAGTAGTTCCATGCTTGATGCCGGCGACTGCAGGATAACGGGTGCTTTTTGGCGGAATGGATTGATTCATTTTTGCCTGACAACCGAAGGGAAAGATTTCAGGAGTGCCATTTATTATGGTCGCATAGATCCTGAGGTAGCCGTTTGTGAGGCCCGAACAATTGGGAATTCAAAGGATCTGGCCTATGCAGTGCCGGTAAGTTTTGCCTCCAATAATGCCAACCGTGCAGTGATCTTGGCGCTCGTATACAGTTCGGAAAATGATTATCCATCCATCGGTTATATTTATGTAGATGATCGGATGAAAGAATACCCTTTGGTTGCTGTTTATGAAGGGCTTGGTCAGATGGATATCATACCCAATCAGCTTGATCGATGGGGAGATTATTGTGCGGGAGTATTTGTTCCAGGCGAGGAAAACCCAACGATTTGGTTCAGTGCAGCAGGGGTAGGGTCCAATTTACGCTGGGAAAACCGGATATTTCAACTGCAGGGTGATGAAGATACCATCCGCCAGGAATTTTCCGTGAATCGTTTTGAAGCATACCCGAATACAGTATTTGAAAGCCTGAAGATTCGTTTGGAACTCCGGAAAAGCATGCAAATTGATGTTGCCTTATACAATTCAGCGGGCCAACGCGTTGAAACTATATGGAATGGGGGCATGACCAAAGGGAATAATTTCATTGTTTTTTCACCTCGGGTGAAAGCCTCAGGTATGTATATATTGCGGATTCAATCGGCTAAGACAGTCTTGTACACCGAAAAACTATTTATTGAATGATGCGCCGTTTTTTACTTTTCTACCTGGCTTGTTTTCTGAGCAATATTGTGCCTGCACAACAGGTGGAATGGTCGAATATGGAGCGCTTTAGAAACCGCACCTCCTATAACCGCATTATCGGATCGAACGAGCACGGGTATTATGTTTTGCGTGGCAAGAGTTTTCAACTTCGGAGCAAGGTCATTATAGAACGCTACCGTGAAACAATGGGAATGGATTTCAGCAAGAAATTACCCAATCAACGCGGTGTTGCCCTCATAGATGCTTTTGTGATATCCGATGGGCTTGTATTATGGAAGAGTCGATTTAATTATGATTCAGAAAAACTGGAACTTTTTGTCGAGGTATTGGACCCCGACGCGGAGAAAAAAGGACCGGAGCTCATTGTTGCCAT
>JALRIQ010000308.1 GCA_023277325.1 Bacteroidia bacterium
CAGGATACCCTGCTACTACTACGGCTAAGTCACCAGGACCATCCGACATCTCCTTCAAAATAACTTCGATGGCTTCCCTTCCGAAGTCTTTGCTATCGTCGTCCTTTCTTGCCAAGGCATAGGCCTCATCAATAAAGAGTACTCCGCCTCGCGCCTTTTTAATGGCTTCTTTTGTTTTCGGCGCAGTTTGTCCGATATACTCCGCCACGAGGTCACCTCTATCTACTTCATGCACATGCCCTTTGGTAAGCAAGCCCATTTGCTTGTAAATCTTACCTAACATTCGCGCTACCGTGGTTTTACCTGTGCCCGGATTTCCCTTGAATACAGCATGCAGGTATACTTTATCGGTATCCTGGAGTCCGCGTTCGCGGCGCAGCTTAATAAACTTCAGGTAATTGGTATACTCCCGAACTTTGCGTTTGATGGTTTCTAATCCAATCAACTTATTGAATTCTTCCATCACCTCTTCAAGGCTTTCCGGTTCTTTTTCTTCGTTTTGCTCTTGAATCAGTAACTCTTGTTCAAGCTGGAATTCCGAATTAACTTCTGGGAAGAAGGTGGTAAAGTCTTCATCCGTCGCTTCTTCGTAATCGTAACTCACTTTGAAAGGCACCACAGCAATTAGCTGATTCATAAAAATTACATGAATCAGGTATTCATCATTGGCCCAGGTTCCTTTGTTTTCAGAACCCCATCCTACTGTACAAAGGATTTTATCATCCTGAGGATAGACAAAAAGCAGCTTATCAATTTTTCCAATCAGCTGACCTGTTTTGGTTTTAAAATGGAAAATCAGCTCACATGACCAGTAATCGTAGTTTTTAATGAGGTTTTCCGCAATAAACTCTGCCCAGATATAGCGGCTATCCTGACCATTAAACACCTTGAAGTATTTCCGGTCACGCGGTTTCATATTGCTGTCTGGTCCTTCGTAGAGCTTTATCGCTTCCAGATCGAAATACGGATTAAAGCCTTTTAGTACTACCCCTTCTTTTTCAATGTAGAAATAGCGTTCAGCCAGGAATTTTCCGTCAACATGAGCCTCCCAGCGGTAGGAACCTCTTTTCCAATAGGTGCCAGGCTCCTTTACGCCCCAGCCTTCCCGGATAAAAATGATATTCTCTTCCTTACGAATGGTGCGGTCGCAATTGAGCGAGCATACCTCTTTATTATCGGAACTGAAACATTTAAGCTCCAATTTCGGATCCCAGTCTTTTTCATCAAACAGTTTATTGAAAAAGGAAACCTCGCAGTATACATAGCTTATCTCCGACTCATCAAAAACCTGACGGTAATTTTTTTCATTATTGGCCAGCCACTCCGTGGAGCCAAAAACTTTTATATCTCGGTACTTATAATATGTATTATCTGGCATAGTTGTAAATCGGGTTCAATTTAGGAAGATTGGTGAAAAGACCGCTCCAAGCCTGACATTTTTTACAATTTAAAAATAAAGTTTATGAACCGATTGCAAGGAATCGAAAACTTACTATTTTTGCAGTCCTCAAAGCGAGGAGAGTTGCCTGAGTGGTTAAAGGAGCGGTTTGCTAAA
>JALRIQ010000309.1 GCA_023277325.1 Bacteroidia bacterium
TAGATGAAACCTTTTTGCGCTCAAGCTGTTATACTTGTATGTTTTCATTCCTAAAGAAAAAATCGCCCCTGGAACGCCTTCAAGCCAGCTATGAGGCTTTGATGAAAGAGTCGTACCAATTGTCGCATACCGACCGTAAAAAAGCCGATGCGCTTTATGCCAAGGCAGAAGAGATAGCTGCTGAAATTGCGGTTTTAAAAAGCCAAGGTAGCTAATTAGGCGGGGTCTACATCGAATTGTACCCGCACTTGCCGGAATTTTTTTTCGGTATGAAATTCTTCCAAAATCTTTCGCAGATCTTGTTTGACCTTCAAATGGGAAATACTGTCTTTCTCCAGTTTGATCAATAAACGTCGGATATGGAAATTTCTAATTTTCGACACATAGGGCGTCTCAGGGCCTAAAACCCGGCTGCCCAAGATAGCCTTGCACTTTTGGGCTAAAAGGGAAGAGGCCTGCTCTAAAAGCGGTAAATCCATGCTTTTAATGCTTATCTCTATCAGCTTCGCAAAGGGCGGATAGCTGAATTTCTCCCTATCTGCAATTTCTCCGCTAAAAAAGCGGGCATAATCATGGTTAATCACATCCTCCAGAACAGGATGATCCATGCGGTAGGTTTGTATCATCACCTTGCCACGTTCTTGTCTTCTTCCGGCGCGCCCTGCCACTTGGGTGAGGAGTTGAAAAGCCCTTTCAAAACTGCGGAAATGCGGAAAATTCAGAAGTTGGTCAGCCTGGATAACACCAACCAAATCGACTCCCTCAAAATCCAACCCTTTGGCCAACATCTGGGTGCCCACCAATATATCGAGTTCATGATCTTCAAATTCATGCACGATGCGGTGATGAGCATGTTTTCCGCGAATACTGCTCTGGTCAAAGCGTGTTATACGGTATTCCGGGTGCAGTAGCTTGAGCTCTTCTTCAATCATTTCGGTACCAAAACCGCTCATTTCCAAATGCTGACTCCCACATGTTGGACAGCCTTTTACCGGGCGCTGCGAGTAGCCACAGTAATTACAGCGCATCAAATCCGTGGATTTATAATAGGTCATGGAGATATCACACGAAATGCATTTTAAAGTCCAGCCGCAGTTATTGCACAGAATAATTGGGACATAGCCTTTCCTGTTTTGAAACAGAATGACTTGCTTGTCTCGCTGAATGCTATTATCGATTGCCTCGAGCAAAGGAAGAGAAAACGACTGCTTCATTCGGCCTTTGCGTTTCATTTCACCTAAATCAATCAACTGAATATCGGGCAATATGGAATCGCCAAAACGGTTAGGTAAGATGACCAATCCGTATTTTCCCGTTCGGGCATTAAAGTAGGATTCTATAGAAGGTGTTGCACTTCCTAAAATAACTGGCGCTTTAAATAGATGGGCCAATAAAATCGCCGCATCTCTGCCTTGGTAGCGGGGTGCGGGGTCGTATTGTTTGAATGAAGCATCATGTTCTTCGTCAATCACCACCAGACCTAATTGCTGGAATGGTAGAAAGATAGAAGAACGTGCCCCAATCACCACGCAGGGCTCCCCGGATGCTACCTTTTTGTAGACTTCTACACGTTCGTTCTCATTGAAACGAGAGTGACTGATATACACATGTTCTTTAAAAACCGCACGGAGTTTCCCAACAAGCTGAACGGTTAAGGCGATTTCGGGAAGTAAATACAGTACTTGTTCGCCACGGTCTAGCGCTTCACGGATTAAATCGAAATAGATAAAGGATTTGCCGCTTCCCGTAATGCCGTGCAACAAGACCACTTCTTTCTCTTTCCAAAGGGTCTTTATTTTGGTTTTAGCCTCTTGCTGTTCCGCATTTAAGGTGTATTCCATGGATTTGCTCGACTCTGTATCCAAGCGATCCACCCGACGCTCTTCAGCAATAAACACCTCTTTATCCAACAATGCTTTGATGGCTGCGGCGGAAATATCATTCGATTTTTGAAATTGCAGCTTATCTACCCATTCTCTTAACTTACTGATTGAGAGATATTTTAGTACGACATCCGCTTGCTTGCTAGCTCTTTTCTCAAGTTGGTTTAAAAGCTCGGATA
>JALRIQ010000310.1 GCA_023277325.1 Bacteroidia bacterium
CAGCGACAAGGTCCATCGCTCCTCCCATTCCTTTCACCATTTTTCCAGGAATTTTCCAGTTGGCGATATCTCCATTATCGGCCACTTCCATGGCACCTAAAACAGTGAGATCGACCTTCCCGGCGCGAATCATACCAAAGCTCATGGCCGAATCAAAGAAGCTAGAGCCGGCTGTAGTAGTCACCGTTTGCTTTCCCGCATTAATCAGGTCAGCGTCTACTTGCTCTTCGGTTGGAAAGGGACCAATGCCTAATAATCCATTCTCTGATTGGAGAATCACCTCCACCCCATCCGGCACATAGTTGGCCACCAGGGTAGGGATTCCGATTCCCAGGTTCACATAATATCCATCGACCAATTCCTGGGCGATACGTTTTGCAATTCCGAATTTATCCAACATATGCTTAGCTCCTTACCGTTCTTTGTTCAATGCGTTTTTCATAATCTATGCCCTTAAAAATGCGGTGCACATAAATTCCAGGGGTATGAATTTGATTTGGATCTAACTGACCTGCAGGTACCAATTCTTCCACCTCTGCGATGGTGATCTTACCCGCCATCGCCATCATTGGGTTAAAGTTTCGCGCTGTATCCTTGAAAATTAGGTTACCGTGGGTATCTCCTTTCCAAGCTTTTACGATAGCAAAGTCTGCATCAAAGGCATATTCCAAGAGGTAGTCTTTTCCATTGAAGTTGCGGATTTCTTTGCCCTCAGCCACCTCAGTTCCTACTCCCGCCGGTGTGAAGATGGCCGGCATTCCATAGCCCGCAGCCATACAACGAGTGGCTAGTGTACCTTGAGGAATAAGTTCCACTTCGAGTTCTCCGCTCAAAAGTTGACGTTCGAATTCTGCATTTTCCCCCACATAGGAAGAGATCATTTTTTTCACCTGCTTGCTTTGAAGCATGAGGCCAATACCAAAATCATCTACTCCTGCATTATTCGAAATGCACGTAAGGTTTTTTGTACCCTGATTTACCAAGGCAGTAATGCAGTTTTCCGGAATTCCACACAATCCAAAGCCTCCCAGCATAAGGACCATCCCATCTTGAATATCTTTGATTGCCTCCGCGGCATTTGCTACTACTTTATTCATGAAAATAGTTTTGGGCGAAGGTAGGAAATTTCGACTAGTCGATTATGCGAGATTTTGAGGTTGAGAGGTTAAGGCTAAGGTTGAGGTTGAGGATTTATCGGCGCCAATCTGCGAAATCTGCGGGAAATATTCCTCGACGAGAAACACCTATTCCACGTCAAATTTGGCTTCGCAACAAGCTGTGGACCTTAAGCTTCGGAACAACAATCTGTGGTCCGTCGACGGTGGACTGTCGACTACATTGTGAACTGCGGACAATTGCACCCTTTGCCCAATTTACAGGCTGGGAGGCTGGCGGCGATGAGCAGCGCGAGGAAAATGAGAGCGAATGTTTTGCGTGCTTTCATGCGGACAAATCTATAAAAAGAACGCCGGGTGGCGGAAAATATTTCGCAATCGGTGTCGATTCGGTAGATTTGCAGGCAATGAACTGGATTTTAACGTATTTGAAAGGCGTGGCCATGGGGTCGGCCGATGTCGTTCCCGGGGTATCTGGAGGAACTATCGCTTTTATCACGGGTATCTACGACCGCCTCCTGGGTGCGATTAGTTCAGTGAATGGTAAAAGCCTCAAATTACTCTTCACAGGAAAAATTTTGGCTTTCCTAGAAGCCATCGACTATAAATTTCTTTTGGTCTTATTCGCAGGGATTGGAACGGCAATCGTATCCTTAGCGAAACTGATTACCTATTTGCTTAAAAACCATGAAGTGGCACTTTGGAGCTTCTTCTTCGGTTTAATCATCGCTTCTTCTATCCTTATCATCCGTCAAATTAAGAAGTGGAATGCAGTGGCAATCATCATGCTTATTCTTGGCACTGCTATCGCCTGGTACCTCACCTCCATGAAACAGGTACAGCTTCCAGATAATATGCTGGGTGACTTTTTCGCTGGATTTGTGGCGATTATCGCCATGATTTTACCGGGAATTTCAGGATCCTATATCCTGGTAATGCTCGGAAAATATGAGCATATCCTGGGAATGATTTCAAATTTTGAAGTCGCCAATATCCCTTCCCTGGCCTTGTTCGCAACGGGTTGTATCAGCGGACTCCTTGTCTTCGCACGTATACTCAAGTGGTTGCTTGCTCATTACCATGATATTGTGGTGGCTGCTTTGGTTGGTTTTATGATTGGCTCACTGAATAAAGTTTGGCCATGGAAAATCACCTTAGAGACTTACCTCGATCGCCATGGGGAGACCAAACCATTGGTTCAGGAAAACATTGCTCCTCCTGCTTTTGATAGTCATTTCTTTGTCGCTTTAGCCTTGGCTATTGGCGGACTCATTCTTGTCCTTGCTCTCGAAAAGCTTGGAAACAAGATG
>JALRIQ010000311.1 GCA_023277325.1 Bacteroidia bacterium
CTTAATTTCACATACGCCTGGTGCCCACAAGCCAATACACTGAGCAAGTCGTGCAGTCCCACCAATGGGATATTCCCTGCCATGACAATCCCTATTTTTTTTGCTTCAGCTACTGGCGATAGAAGTTGTTCTGCTTCAAACCATTTGGCGATATCGTTTTCTTGCAGGGTTTCATACCAGGTTTGCAAAGCATGGTTGATGCTTTTTTCATCAAACCAGCTGTTTTCAGCGGCGGCTTTGCGCTTTGCCATGTCGAGCTTGGCATTATTGGGATCAATAAAAGATTTCCCTAGTCGGGCGAATGCGTTGCTTAATTGCGCGTAGTTCATGCGCTGCAAAGGTAACAAACCGAAACAAGCTTTCAATCGGCAATAAATTTTGGTAAATTCGCGGCACTAAATCGAAGGTACATATGGCGATTATCATCACGGAAGAATGTATTAACTGCGGGGCTTGCGAACCAGAATGTCCAAACAATGCCATCTATGAAGCAGGAATTGAGTGGACTTTTGCGGATGGAACGACATTAAATGGTGACGTATCCTTTGAGGGTGGAACTGTTTCTGCTTCGCAAAAGATGGCGCCAGTTAACTCTGAAGTTTATTATATCGTACCGGATAAATGCACGGAATGCATTGGTTTCCATGAGGAGCCACAATGTGCGGCAGTTTGTCCTGTAGATTGTTGTGTGCCAGACCCAGATCGCGTTGAGAGCGAAGAAGTATTGCTCGAACGCAAAAATCGCCTTCACCTCTAAGCAATACCGCTATGCCAACAGGCATTTGTCATTTATCGTGCATTCCCCTTCGTGCGGAAACCACCAGCAAATCGGAGATGGTTTCTCAGCTATTGATGGGGGAGACCTATGAAGTGCTTGAAGATGCCGGGGATTGGTTGCGCATCAAAATGGATTGGGATGGATACGAAGGTTGGATTAACCGGACACAGGTTCATTTTTCAGATACCATCCATCCAACACGTTTGATTACTTCATCGCCTGTTTCTTATGCCATTGATTCAGGAAATCGTGTGTTGAGCATGGGAAGTGAATTGACCATTGAGCCACCGCATACCTATAAACTTAGGCATGAAAATCATGCGATAGAAATCAGTGCACAAAACATGGATTTGGATCCTGTTAAGCTTGCGCGTACTTTTCTTGGAACCCCTTATTTATGGGGAGGAAGAAGTTTTATGGGGATAGATTGCTCTGGGCTTATTCAAGTAATTGCCAAAGCCAAGCATATTGCCATTTTCCGCGATGCGAAAGACCAGGTTACTTTAGGTGAAACTGTTGCCTTCGTTCAAGAAGCTCAGGCCGGTGACTTAGCTTTTTTCGATAATGAAGAAGGAAAAATCATCCATGTTGGAATGCTCCTCTCTCCCGAAGAAATTATCCATGCCCATGGCTCTGTGCGTATTGATGCTTTTAATTCTCAAGGCATTTTAAACCGCGATACAGGAAAATACTCCCATAATCTTCGTGTCATAAAACGTCTCAACTGGTAGTCGCACCATCGTAACGTCGCATTGTCGTAGCGTCGTAAAGTCGTCCGGCCGATTATAAAAGGTCGTTGGCTAAATTGGCCAGTTCAGATCTTTCTCCCTTTTCGAGGGTAACATGCGCATAAATATTTTGGTCACGAATACGGTCAATCAGGTAGGAGAGTCCATTACTTTGCGCATCGAGGTAAGGCGTATCAATTTGATAGATATCCCCAGTGAAAATAATTTTCGTTCCTTCTCCTGCTCGGGTAATGATGGTTTTCACTTCTAGGGGAGTGAGGTTTTGCGCTTCATCGACAATAAAGAAGATATTGGAAAGGCTTCTTCCGCGGATATAAGCCAGTGGCGTCACAACAAGTTTTTCGTTTTCAACCAGCTCACTAATTTTATGGTGTTCCTTATCGTTTTCCTTCCATTGATTTTGGATGAATTTTAAGTTATCCCAAAGCGGTTCCATGTAGGGGTTCAATTTGGATTTGATATCGCCAGGGAGGTAACCAATATCTTTATTGCTCAAAGGAATGACAGGACGGGCCAGGTAAATCTGACGGAACATTGACCGCTGTTCTAAGGCACAAGCAAGGGCGATCAAAGTTTTCCCGGTTCCAGCCACACCTTGAATGGTTACCAGTCGAATTTCGGGGTTTAAAATGGCGTCCATTGCAAAGGCTTGTTCTGCATTCTTGGGCTTAATGCCATAGGCACTGCGCTTGTCTACCTTTTCCATATTTTCTGTATAGGGATTATAGGTCGCCAAGGCAGATTTGCGGTTATTTTTTAGAATGAAAAAGTGATTGGCCAGCGGCTTGTCTTCAAAAACATTTTTTGCAGGAAAGAAGCCGTCGTTATAAAGTTTTTCCAGATTTTCATCGTCGACGTGATCTACAGACGTGATACCTCGGTAGAGTGTATCGAGGTTTTTAATTTTTCCGGTTTCATAATCCTCTGCAGGAATGCTCAGGCTTTTGGCCTTCAAACGAAGGTTAACGTCCTTGGTTACTAAAATTACCTTCTTGTCTTTTTCCTCCTGCTGAACATGCATGGCCGCATTCAGAATTTTGTGGTCGGCTTTATAATCACCAAAGACTTTACGCGCATCTATTTCACTGCTCTCATCCATGATTACCTTGAACTTTCCTTTGGTGGGTCCGTTCAGGGGAATCCAATTCTGTAAGGTGTATTCGCCCGACAGTTTATCCAGAAAGCGTATGAATTCACGGGCTTCGAAATTGATGGTGTCATTTCCCTTTTTGAAGTTGTCCAATTCTTCCAATACGGTAATCGGAATAGCCACATCATGTTCTTCAAAATGATTGATAGCATTGTGATCGTAAAGAATCACAGAAGTGTCCAAAACAAAAATTTTCCGGTCGCTTACTTTTTTCTTAGCCATAGTTTATGCTTTCTGAACTATGGAATTTTCAATTTTTTCCCTGATTCCTTGGGATAAACTTTTGCACAAGCTTGGTATAAAAAAAAAATGCCCCCGTCGAACGACGAGGGCATATACACACACTACATGGAACTATTTATTTTATCTCAATGTTTCTTGGAACTGTTTTCTCCGTTTTTGGCAATAAAAGGCGAAGAATGCCATCTTCAAATTGTGCTTCAACTGCCTCACGATCGATATGGTCTGGGAGGGTGAAACTTCTTTTGAAGGTTCCGTAATTACTTTCTACACGGTGGTAGGTTTTTCCTTTTTCTTCTTTTTCGAATTTGCGCTCACCGTCGATATGAAGAATGTCTTTTTTTATCTCGATTTTGATATCGGATTTTTTCATGCCTGGTAAGCTGAGTTCCAGATGAAATCCTTTATCGTCTTCAAGAATGTCGGCCTTAGGACTAAACACATTGCTTTTTGCCAAGGTATTTTCTGTAAAGAAGTCGTCCATCAATTGACCAAATACGCTCGGCATGAATCCATCATTCCAAGTTCTTTTTGCTGGGGAAGTTTTTATTAATGTCATAATCTTTTTCTTTTTTCCTCCTATAGGTCAAAGTGCAGACCAAGCGAAAAAAGAAGACATTATGGCTTAATATTAAGAAAAATAGAAAAAAAAGCGCGTCAAAATATGACAAAATGACCTATCTAAGCAATGTGATATTGCCTTTTACTAAATTCAGTCGACCGTCAAATCCGGTATAATTGATAATAAACATGTAGACACCATCTGGAACTTCTTTGCCTTTATAGAAGCCATCCCAGAATTTCTCAGGATCGTCGGCACTGTAAATTAAAGCACCCCAGCGATCGTAGATATCAATGGAGAATGTTTTGATGGATGCATAGGACCAGGTGTATTGATCATTTTTACCATCTCCATTTGGTGTGAATGCGTTAGGTACAAAGAGCAAAGGATCAAATCCAAAACAGATTTCATTCGACCAACTCACAGCACCCGTGGTGTTTTCCGTGGCTTTTACGCGATAACAATGGCGGTAAGTTTTTGTGCCGTCATCATAAAAATCGGAGGTATCAAGTCCGGTATTATTTTGCATCACGAAGTCCTCAGCTCCCGCACTTCTGTATAGCTCGTATGAGTTGACACCATCATCCCAACCCATATAACGCGACCAATTTAGCTGCACGGCATAGGGGTCATTCTCCGGCTTTTTACCGGTGATTTGTACATGACGATGCACTTCAGAAAAGATACTGTCACCACAAAGGTTAAAGCCTAAAACACGGTATTCGTAGTTATTCTCATCAGTATTAAGTCCGGCATCAACAAAGAACTCTGTTCCTAAGTTTGTGGTTCCGGCAGCTTGCCAAGGCGTATTTACAGTTCTTCTCTGAACAATGAAATTTTGATTGTATCGTGGTGCGTTGAGCAATTCCCATTCAACCTCAATTTTGCTATCATCTCCTACAACGACAGAAATTAATTTTATGTCGATAGATGGATTGTCGGCAAATACTTCCAAACGAAGCGTGTCTCCAGGACAACCAAAGTCGGATATTTCTTGTACCTCGATTTGACTAATTTGTTGTCCGTTAAAGTCGAGCACTACTTGTTGTGTTCCTTGTCCGCTTGAGATATTCCCGCCATCAAAACTCCAATTGTAAATCGAAGTAGGGAAGCCCAGAACGCCATAGAGCACTTGATCAAAACGTGGGTAGCAAATAACTGGATCTCCATCGATTCCCACTGTGCGCGGACGTGGATGTACAACTACAGACTTACTATTCATTGGGCCTACGCAGCCAAATTCTGAGGTTTCAATATTCGTTATCGTAAATGTGCCTTCCTGAGTAGGGAAGATATAGATGGAGTCATTGCCTTGTCCGGTGAAGTTTCCTCCATCATACGTCCACAAATAAGTGCTTCGGTCGAAGCCAATGTGGTTGTATAAAATAGAATCGCTTCCTTGACAAATTTCATCTGGGCCTAAAATGGCTTTACTAACAGGTATCGGGGCAAGGTAAACGTACAATGTTTCGGGATCACTCTTGCAGGTTTTGTTGTTAACACTGTCATAGGCCGTTTCGTAAACAGAAATCGTAGCTATTCCCGTTGGCCCCCAATCTACGATTACCTGAGCTCCACTATCATTTTGTTGGAAATTACCTCCATATAGTTCCCAGAAATACGTGGAACCATTTGTATTGATTACTTCATACACAATACCGCTTGTGAACTCGCACAAGGTGTCTTCTAATAGGGGCACCATGCCTTTGAGGTTGTGGTTTATATCCACCACCATCCGAACAGGATCACTCACACAACCAAACTTATTGGTTTCAAAGACCTCAACATAACCTACCGCGATATCTCCCCAGTTGACTTTAATCGCACCGCTATTCCCACCGGCAACCTGAGTTCCTTTGTCTACTGTCCAGGTATAAGTGGCACTTGGGTCTGGGCTTTGAACCATATAGTCGATTTCAACTGAATTCGGGCAAACAGAGGGGCTTCCTAATAGCGAGTCAATTTTATTTTCTATGATGGTCACCCACATGGTGTCAGGGTCGCTTGGACAGCCGGCAGAATTCGTCTGAAATACGCGTAGAAATCCTTTTCCAGGGGTATTCCAGCTTGTTTGTACCGTTTCCGTACCAGCCCCAGAATTAATTGCACCTCCACTAATTGACCACGTATAGGTATTCCCTGCTGTTGGTGCAATGGAATACGCAGAGCCGCCGCTAAAAGAACAAACAGAGTCAGGGCCTATAATATTAGGTTTGTTTGGTGCGGGGAGTAAGGTGATGTTTTTGTTAACCTCCTGGCCAACACAGCCACCAGTATTGATTTCTTTGACTTTAACGGTACCAAAGGAGCCATTGTCCCAATCAACTGTTATGGTATTCGTTCCTTGTCCGCTCGCTATTGTTCCTCCAGTAACTGCCCATTCAAAGGAGGAGCCAGCCAGCCCAGACGTTGAGTATGTCACACCATTTTGATCCGCACAAAGCGGTGAAGGTCCTGTAATCTGAGAAGCGCCAATAAATGGCAGTACAGTAATATTAATATTGATCAATTTTCTTTTGGAAGGACATCCATCATCGGTCACTTCAAAAGTTGCTGGGTAAGGTGTTATCCGTGCAGAGCCGCACGGCGGTGTCCAGCAGAATTCTGAACTTACGCTCCCTGTTCCAGATTTTTCAGTAAAACTGGCCTGGCTTCCATTCATTCCTGCAAAAATTTCACCCGTACCTTTTAATTTGATATTGTCATTATCGGCATCGCTTGCAATTACATCGAAGCAGATTTTTTCACCTTCCGTTACGGTAAAGCTGGTAGAATTGGTAGAAGTGTTAATCTCAGGAATTGCATTTGGAGGACAATCGATGACAATCATCTGAATATCCAACCTGATTTTGCTGATTAATACTCCATTGCGGTATTCAGAAACATCAATCGCGATAGAATAGCGTCCCAGACCTGGGGAAAGTAAGTTCGTTACCCCGTTTCTTGAATCAATACTGGCTATCCCGGAGTTCCCAAATGGATTGTTCACATTAAAGTTACTTCTATAGATCACTTTATCGAAGTTTGGAATAGCCGGGAAATTGAATGGAAGTTCAGGAACAGGCTCGTCTTTTCCTCCTCCTGTCCAGGGCGTACTTAATTCATAAACCAATGAATCGCCATCTTTATCTTTGGCTGTATTGTAAACATTGGTCAGGTCGTTCCTGCAAATGTAGGGAGCAGGAACCTGAGTAAAATATGGGGAGCTGTTGTTGATGGCGGTGTTTGGGATATAGGCATAATAGGTTTGGCCCATATCGTCGATAATATTTTGCTGTGTATTTCTGCAGCAACGGCGAAATACCATATGGTAACCCAGGGTGCTGGATGGCAAGTCAACGAGACCCTGGTAAATCCCCTGACGAATACACACATTGGGCTGGAAAGAACAATCGCTTCCACCTGAAGGAGGATCAACGGGAATTTCCGTGATTTTCGGTAAGGTTAAAATTTTTGCTAAAGTTTTGTTGGAGTTGTTATTGTAGATGCCAATATCAATTTCCTGATCAAAGGGAACGGAGGATGCTTCGCAATCACGGTACATCTGAACGGTAACCCGGTACCTGTAGTTACCATTATTTTGAAGACCCAGATACTCATAACTCATGCTTCCTCCCACGAGGTGGGTGGCTGAGGCATCGAGGCTAAACAGCGCAACGATGAGGAAGTACAGAATTGAGTAGAAATTTTTCAAGTCAATTTCCTTGTAAGTTACTAAAGAGCAATTAGTATTCCAAAGCAAAGACACTTTACAAGATGGATGCCCCTGCAGTATTAAGGACGTTTGAAAATAAAATATGTTGCCTGAAGGCGGTTTTTATTTTAAAAATTTATTCTACTTTTGCACCCTCTTTGGCGGGATAGCTCAGTTGGTTAGAGCGTCGGATTCATAACCCGGAGGTCACGAGTTCAAATCTCGTTCCCGCTACAACAAATAAAAAAAGCTTCTTTCGGGAAGCTTTTTTTATTTGCAGTGAAGAGTGCGAAGAGTGAAGTGCGAAAAGGTATTTAGGTGGTCACGGGTGCTTCCGATGGCTATCGGGATCTTCGACAGGAATGAGTGCGAAGAGCGCGGATATTGAGTTGGTTTAGCGCATTCTGCCATAATCCTTGACAGACCTTGGCAGTTAATTTATTGATTCAGTTTTTTGATAAAGTGGAAACCAACGATGCTATAGCCTAATCGGAAATAAAATTTATGGCCCGCGGCATTCTTGATATACGCATTCAATTCGATGCTGTTAAATCCTTCAGCTTCACATTGTGCTTCGAGTTCTTGCATGAGCTTCGCTCCAATTCCTTTGGATTGCCAGCCATCCGCAACAGCGAAATTATCTACCTCCAATTGTTTGCCGCTGTACAATTTGGTCATTGTCCAGGCGCCGCACATGGCCACTAGTTTTTCATCCTCGACCCAGCCAAAACATCTGTAGTTTTGATAGGTGAAGAGTTCATGCAAACGCGCTTCCAGTGTAAGAATTTCGGTGCGTGGGTTCAGAATTCCTGCAAGCGGAAGCATCCGTGGAATATCTTGGGCGGATAAGGTGATAATCATGCGTTGCAAAGTTATTGAAACGCAGCATTATTTCTGTTCTCCTGTTCTTATTTCCGTGTGATAATCCCTATGAAAAAATTCACATTCGAATAGGCTTTCCAAGAAGAACCGATATGCTTTTCATGCCTAAGATGGTCCAATTGCCTTATTGCCTTGTGTTAGTTTTAACTACCATGAAAAATGTCAGGAATGAGTGCACGACGAAGAAGGGTCCCCGCTACGTGGCGTTAGGATTGAAGTCAGAGATGAAACGCTAAAAGTATTGGAAAACAAGACTTTAGCTGATGTGATTCGTGAGGGAAATTAAATTCTTTAGAAGTTCTAGTAAATCAGCAGAATCTACAAATTTTTGACGTTCACTCTTCAAAGTGAAACGAGTTCTACACCATCCCTTATCTGTTTGCCAAGTACAGGTAAGGGATTGGCTCGTGGTTTCCTGCAAATTATTTCCTTCTTAATCCAAGTCTGTTTAATAGCAATTCAGCATATTTGAATGATGAAGGACTGGACCATCCGGAATGAGTTACTTGAGACCTTGGAGAAGCTGGACAAAGCTTCAGATGCTGAGGTTTATAAAACCATTCGGGATTTGCTCCTTCGCAATTCCATCTTCGAAGATTTATGGGAAGAGAAGCTAGGTGGATTCAATGAATTTATTGGACTTTCTGCAGCCATTGAAAGCTCCGTGCTTTTGGCTAAAACAGATGCTGCTGGAAATATCCTCAGGGTAAACGACAATTTTCATATCCTTACAGGTTATTCCGATGATGACTTAATCGGAAAGCCCATTGGCATGCTTAGCGCAGGGCTTCATCCCGATGATTACCTCGACGAAATCTGGGAAAAAATTAGTCATGGAACCATTTGGCGTGGAGAAGTAAAAAAGAGGGCAAAATCTGGGGACATTAACTGGTTCAACGCCACCATTCTTCCTGTTGTTAACCAACAGGGCCATATTCAACATTTTATCAGTCTCTATATTGATATCTCCAAGCGGAAAAAGGCGGAAGGAGATTTAGAAATGTTCCTTCAAATGGTCGACTTGACCAATGACGCCATTCAGGTAGCTGGTGAAGATGGGGTGCTGGTATATGTCAATGAAAAAACCTCGCAAAATCTTGGATGGCCGCGCGAAGAGTTGATAGGAAAGTCAGTTCTTGACGTGGAGGCCATCTTTGAAACGCTCGAAGATTGGAAGGCGCATGTAGAAGAAGTCAAAAACCATGAAACGGGTATTTTGGTGGAAGGGGTGAATATCCGCGATGATGGCACCCATTTTCCTGTTGAGGTGAATGCACGTTGGCTCGAACTAGGAGGTCATGGCTATATCGTAGCCGTATTGCGGGATATCACGGAAAGGAAAGAAGTCGAAAACCGCATTTTACGCACCCAGCATATTCTGAGTGAAGCACAGCAATTAGCCCGCATAGCCAGCTTCGAAGTAGACCTTGATAAAGGAACCATCCTGCACTCGGACAATGCCTGGGAGGTTTTTGGTTTCTCCAGTTCAAGCTCCTTTAATATGGAGAACCTGGCAAGACATATTCATGCCGAAGACGCAGAATCTGTTCGCAATGCTTGGTTTGAAGCAAGCACACAAAATATGACGGTGCGTATTGAGTTTCGAATTCTTGATGAGAACTCCGACATTCAACATATTCTGGGTATAGCCAAGATTATCACCCAAAAGGAAGGTCATGCAGGTACCATGATTTGTACCGCTCAAAACATCTCTAACACTGTGGCCTCGCGACTTCAATTGGAGCAAAGAACCTGGGAACTCGAAATTCGTAATGCCGAGTTAGATCAGTTTGCACAAATCGTTTCTCATGACTTAAAATCACCGCTGAGGGCAATCCATAATCTCTCAGAATGGATCAAAGAATCGAGAGGGAAAGATGAAAAGGAAATGGATGCCCATATTTATCTTCTTCAAAGCCGCATCCAGCGAATGGAAAATCTGATCAACGGAATTCTGCATTATAGCTCCGCAGGAAAAAACCGCGAAAACGAAAGTCTTTTTTCTGCTTATGAGGTCCTGAATGATATTTGTGAAGCACACAGAACATCGGGTTCAAATGCCCAGATAATTTTGGATTCCTTGCCCGATCTGATTGAAGATAGACTGCTTTTCGAGCAGGTCATGGCCAACTTGGTTTCCAATGCCATTAAACACAATACAAATCCGCATCCCGAAGTGCTCATTCGTTATGAATTCGTTCCTGGGTGTCACCGTTTTTTAGTGGAGGACAATGGAGAAGGAATTGATCCACGTTTCCATAAACGGGTATTTCAAATTTTTCAGACTTTGCGTTCTCGTGATAAACAGGAGAATACGGGAGTAGGCCTGGCTATTGTGAAAAAACTCTGTGATGAAAAGGGTTGGAAGATTGATGTGAGCAATACCAAAAGTGGCGGAGCCTGTTTTTGCATCGAAATACCACAACGCTAGTTTATTAAAATAATGTAAAAAGTTTTTGATTTAGCATACTAAATCCTATCTTTCCATCGGTTAATGCGGATTTACTTGTCGCATTAGCCGCTCGGGGAGAGACAATGCTGACTATTTCAAAAATGGCCAAATACCATTCGGTATTATTGATTGAAGACGATGAAGTCGATGTTTTAAATGTAAAACGGGCATTTCGAAAGAAAGGCTTTTCACAACACTTGCATCTTGCCGAGAATGGCCTGGATGCTGCGGAAAAGCTTGCAGGGGATAATGCGTTTGAGCCATACCCAGATCTTATTTTGTTGGATTTAAATATGCCAAAAATGGGCGGTTTTGAATTCTTACGCATGCGCGAAGAGAATCCTCGTTTGGCAGATATTGACGTGTACGTGATGAGTTCTTCCGCAGCAGAATCGGATATCAAAATGGCACAAGATTTAGGTGCCAAAGGATATGTAGTAAAACCTTTGTACACGGATCGTTTCGCCGACGAACTGGAAAAAATTCTTCTTTAAAAGTAGAGGGGGTAAAATTTCCAGCTTCCTCCGTGTTGGTACATCAAAGTAGGAGCAGGAACCTTTACAATATTGGCCATGCGCGCCAAACGCTTTAGAAAGGCATTCTTAATTGGCAATTGCTGTAAGTCAATATCCAGTGATAAATAGTATTGGCGTTGCCGTGGAACATCTGAATAATCCATCAAACGGCCCGATTTATCTGTCCATACATTGGAATGCCCTCCAAGAAGACCATCACCTCCATAACCCAGGGAAACATTTAACCATTTGGGCCATGAACTTTGTTTGGCAAAACTCCAGGGGTTAACACTCAACCAATAGGTTTGTCCGTTATAATCTTTTAACATCCGACTCGGAAAGCTGGAGCCTAAAAGATTCGGTCGGATAGGGGCGTAGCCTGTCATGTGGAATGACATTTTAAGCTGGATTCTCTGTTCCTCCCAGGCAAATTCCTGGGACATCACCATGGCAGCACCTAAGGTATTGGCCAACAGGTCGCCGGCGGAAGCACCCCATTCGGCAGAGAATCCGTCGAATGCCTCTAAGCTGGTTTGGAAGAACATGGCACTTATGCCTCCTATCCAGATGGCTTTTTTGCGGGGCATGCCTGTCCAGCGCATCAGTTCAATTCCACCAATGGTATAACCCAGAGTGGTCCAGGTATGACCGACCTTATCAATTTGCAGCCATTCTGCATTATCATTTATAAAATGAAAGGAGCTACGGGGGTAATTGGCATACCACGCCTGATTAAGCGTAATCATTGTGCCCGTATAGGCTACGGCCGTTACGCCTCCCACCAGGGCAAGTCTTTTTTGATTGAGGCTATCAGGTTGACCCTGCACTGAACTGTGTAAAGAAACAAGTCCAATAAGCAGCCACATGAAGTTTTTCAAAATCCAACGTGAACCACTTTGCGACGAACTTTTATTGCAAAACATAAGCATTGAGCTGATTCCAAGGTGCCTTTTTTAAGGCTTCCACATAACGCGGACCTTCTTCAGGATTGATTTCCTGGCTATTGATGCGAAAGAGGTCATAGGTAAATGGCTTATCGCTTAGAATTTCTCTCAGTGATCGATAATGCAATACGATTCCATAGGACTCTAATTCCTTCAAACTTATCCAAAACAGATCTCCCTGGGCCAGTACAATCTTGATGCGTGCTGATTCTATTGAGGTTTTTCTGCCGTTTTTCACCCAGTTTTCTTCGATAAGCAGGCCGCGCACTTCGGAAATGGTAGGCTTGAGGTTAGGGAAGCTATCGTAACGTTCTCCACCCAAATTATAATAGAGCTCGGGATTGTCGCGAAGTACCTGTTCAATCGCCCCTACGAGGTCATTGCTCCAATCGATATCCGTGGTATATTTCTTTTCCAGAACCTGATAAGCCAATTGCTTTCGTGCGGGAATACTCACCATACTCCGAATTTCTTTATCCCCACCAAAGGCATCACGCTTGAGCTTGACTGCCTGAACTGGATTGGAATAAAAAGCCTCTTGTCCGAGTTGGACCAGGTGATAAGCATACTTTCTGCTCATTAAAGCCTGCTCAAAAGGAATATTGGTGCTTCCATTTGCAGTGGTTTTAATAAAAGTATGATGCAGAAGGGAATCAATATCCTGAATGGAAACAAAGCCAAAAGAGACCTTTTCCTTGAGCATGTTTTTGTTCACAAAGGAGAACCCCATGACCTGGAAGTGTGTGCTCTTTCTATTGCTACTCCAGTATTCATGAATGAAAATATCCGGGCATTTTTCGAACTCAGTGCCGCTGGAATTTTCCAAAGATATTAACGAAGCAGCATCGATACGCAGTTTTTTCTCCGGACTTACATACAAGGGTACTGAGCCATCCAGAATTTTTGGATAAAGTAAAGAACACAGGCTTTCAACCATGTTAAATCCAATAGTGTCGGCCTGTTCCAGTTTATTAAGATGAACAAGCGCGGGCACGTCACGGTAGCCAAATGAAGCCTTCGAAAAGGCCACCATCAACAGCAATACGACAAATACCCGGGCTGTTTTTATCATGCGAAAGCGTTTTCTCCGGTAATTTCCATTCCTAAAATCAGGAGATGGATATCATGTGTTCCTTCATAGGTGATTACCGATTCCAAGTTAGCCATATGGCGCATAATTGGATATTCGCCAGTAATTCCCATTCCACCATGAATCTGGCGTGCCTCACGTGCAATATGCAATGCCATTTCAACATTGTTTCTTTTCGCCATAGAGATTTGAGCAGGTGTTGCTTTACCCTCATTCATCAAATGGCCCAAGCGCCAGCAAAGAAGTTGTGCTTTGGTAATTTCGGTAAGGAATTCAGCCAATTTCTTTTGCGTTAATTGGAATCCTCCGATCGGACGTCCAAACTGTTCACGTTGTTTGGAGTACTGCACTGCTGAATCGTAACAGTCCATAGCCGCACCAATTACTCCCCAGCTGATACCATAACGTGCAGAGTTTAGGCAGGTAAGTGGTCCTTTTAAGCCTTCCACACCTGGCAATAGGTTATCTTTTGGAACCTTTACATTGTCGAATACTAGTTCGCCGGTAGCTGAAGCACGAAGCGACCATTTATTGTGGGTTTCCGGTGTGGTAAACCCTTCCATGCCGCGTTCAACGATAAGTCCGCGAACTTTACCGTCTTCATTTTTGGCCCAAACCACAGCGATATCCGCAAATGGAGCGTTGGAAATCCACATTTT
>JALRIQ010000312.1 GCA_023277325.1 Bacteroidia bacterium
CTTTCATCAAAGAGAACGAGTTCAACTACGGCAATATCACGGCTGCTTTGGGGGATACCGATGGCAAGCTCAATTGGCTGCTTTATGTCTTGGTAGTGACCTTCATCATCACGGCCGTTTCGAATGGAGCAAATATGACAGACGGTATCGACGGTCTCGCCGCAGGTACCTCGGGCATCATGGGCTTGACACTGGGAATTTTCGCCTACCTATCAGGCAATATCCTCTTTTCGAATTATTTGAACATCATGTATATCCCTCACCTCGGAGAGCTGGTAATTTTTTCTGGTGCCTTTGTAGGTGCGTGTATTGGTTTCCTCTGGTACAACTCCTATCCAGCCCAGGTATTTATGGGCGACACAGGTAGCTTGGCCCTTGGGGGAATTATTGCCACCCTGGCCATTATGATTCGGAAAGAATTGCTCATTCCGATTCTCTGCGGGGTGTTCTTGGTTGAAAACCTGAGTGTGATGATTCAGGTGAGCTATTTCAAATACACGAAAAGGAAATACGGTGAAGGACGTCGCGTGTTTTTGATGTCGCCACTTCATCACCATTACCAAAAACAAGGATACCATGAGGCGAAGATTGTAACCCGCTTCTGGATCATTGGAATCTTCCTCGCCATTCTCACAGTAATCACCCTCAAACTCAGATAGTGAACAAGAAGCTCATCATATTAGGTGCAGGCGAGAGCGGAACAGGTTCTGCCATCTTGGGTAAAGCCCAGGGATGGGAGGTCTTTGTTTCCGACATGGGTGAAATCAAGGCGGTATACAAAGAGGAGCTGAATGCCCATGGTATTGCTTGGGAGGAAGGCCAACATACGGAAGAGACCATCCTTGCCGCTGATGAGGTGATTAAAAGTCCTGGAATACCGGATAAGGCGCCTTTGATCAAAAAGCTCCATGAAAAGGGTATTCCTGTGATTTCTGAAATCGAGTTCGCAGCGCGTTATACCACAGCCAAATTGATCGGAATTACCGGCACGAATGGAAAAACCACCACGACTTCCCTGGTCTACCACATTTTTGAGAAGGCCGGTTTAAACGTAGGTCTGGGGGGAAATATCGGGAAAAGCTTTGCCCGCCAGGTAGCGCAGGATCAACGCGATTATTATGTATTGGAGTTGAGCAGCTTTCAATTGGATGGATGTTATAGCCTCCGATTGGATGCAGCAATACTCTGCAATATCACGCCGGATCACCTCGATCGCTACGAATACAAACTTGAAAATTATATCCGCTCAAAATTCCGCATCACCCAGAATCAGCGGCCAGAAGACCTTTTTGTGTATTGCGCAGATGACGCAATCACGATGGAATGGATAGGTCAAATGTCCATCCAAGCCCAACAAATCCCTTTTTCTATCGATGCGCCTCATCAGATTCCAGGCGCTTGGGTAGCAGACGGACAACTCACTATCGACATGAACGAAAACGAAGAAAATAAATTTACCATGGCCATTCAGGAACTATCATTACGAGGCAAACACAACGCCTACAATTCAATGGCAGCGGCAGTTATTGCCAATGCATTCAACATCCGCAAGGAGGTAATTCGCGAAAGTCTTTCTGACTTCCAAAATGTAGAACACCGACTCGAGTCGCTCGGGAAAGTAAAAGGAATCGAGTTTATCAATGACTCTAAAGCGACCAATGTGAACTCATCTTGGTATGCTTTGGAAAGTATGGATAGACCGGTTGTTTGGATTGCCGGAGGTGTCGACAAAGGAAATGACTACGCGCTTCTCAAGCAATTGGTGAAAGACCGTGTGCGTATCATTGTTTGCGTCGGGTTGGACAACAGAAAGATCCACGAAGCCTTTTCAAAGGATGTTGACATGATTTTAAATACCACTTCTATGCAAGAAGCGGTGAACGTGGCGTACCATATGGCGAACAAGGAAGAGGCAGTATTGCTTTCACCTGCTTGCGCGAGCTTCGATCTTTTTGAAAACTATGAAGACCGTGGCCGTCAATTTAAAAAATACGTGAGAAACCTCTAAGATGAATTGGCTGCTTAAACATGTAAAAGGTGACCGCATTATATGGGCGGTTGTTCTGCTATTGTCGCTTGCCGGCCTTTTGGCTGTGTACAGTTCTACGGGCTCTTTGGCCTTTAAGAACAAGGGCGGGAATACGGAGTTTTACTTCTTTAAGCAGATGTTATTCATTGCTATGGGATTGTTTATGATGTGGCTGGCGCATTTGCTCGACTACCGCTATTACTCGCGGATATCGCAATTGCTCCTTATCCTCTCATACCCTTTGCTTCTTTATACCTTGTTCTTCGGAGTTGAGATCAATAATGCTGCCCGCTGGATGGCCATTCCAGGGACAGGACTAACCTTTCAAACTTCGGATTTGGCAAAGCTTGCCCTGATTATGTATGTGGCACGTTTTCTATCTAAAAGGCAGGATACCATTCATCTGGCGAATAAAACGTTCCTTCCATTGCTCTTTGCCGTATCGATGATATGTGTATTGATTGCACCCGCCAACTTATCTACTGCACTCGTTCTCTTTTCTACCTGTTTGCTCCTGATGTTCTTGGGACGGATTCCGGTAAAATTTATTTTGGCAGTGGTGGTTGCTGGAGTAGTCGGACTATTACTCGCTGCCTTTCTTGTATTGAAACTTCCAGATGAAGCTGTTGGGAAAATCGCCCGTCTATCTACCTGGAAAGCGCGTATTGAAAACTTTATGGGGGATGAAGAAAACATCAATGGAAACTACCAAAACATGCAGGCTAAAATTGCCATTGCAGGTGGTGGAATCATTGGTAAAGGACCTGGAAATAGTGTGCAACGCAACTTTCTGCCAGAATCCTATTCTGACTTTATTTTCGCCATTATCATCGAAGAATATGGCCTTTTTGGAGCGCTGGTGCTTATTGGCCTATACCTCACCTTATTGTATCGATCGATACGGATTGTAATTCGAAGTCCGAAAGCCTTTGGCGCATTGCTGGCCGTTGGATTAAGTTTTAGTCTGGTCATACAGGCCTTCATCAATATGGGGGTTGCTGTCAATATTTTCCCGGTAACTGGATTGGCTTTGCCCCTCATCAGTATGGGAGGAACCTCAACTTTATTTACCAGTGTGGCTATAGGTATTATTCTTAGCGTGAGTCGGCATATTGAGCCGGAAGAGGAAGAAGAAGAGCTGAGTCAGGAAGAGAAAGGAGGTGAAAATGTCCTTGCGTAAAGTGATTATTTCAGGCGGCGGAACCGGAGGACATATATTTCCGGCCGTAGCCATTGCCAATGAGATTAAAAGCAAATACCCGGATTGTGAAATTCTCTTTGTAGGTGCCAAAGGGCGCATGGAAATGACCCGCGTGCCCGAGGCTGGATATCCGATTGAAGGATTGGATATTGCTGGATTGCAGAGGAAACTTGATCTGTCCAACCTTTTATTACCCATCAAAGTATTGCGCAGTTACCGGCAGGCCTCTGCGATATTGAAAAAATTCCAACCTCAAATCGCCATTGGCGTGGGAGGTTATGCCAGCGCTCCCTTATTATTCGCTGCCCAGATGAAAGGAATTCCTACCCTGATTCAGGAGCAGAATTCCTACGCAGGATTGACCAATAAGCTACTTGCTCGTCGTGCTCGGAAAATTTGTGTAGCCTATGAGGGTATGGAAGCGTATTTCCCTTCTGAGAAATTGGTGCATACCGGAAATCCTGTGCGCCTTGATATGGTCGATTGGAAAGGAAAAAAAGAGGAAGCTCTTGAATTTTTTGACCTTCGTGCGAATAAACCTGTGGTATTGGCCATTGGAGGGAGCTTGGGTGCGCGAAGCATCAATCAGGCGTTGGCAGAGCATGTCAACCGATTCCGTGACTCTGATGTGCAGCTCGTTTGGCAGACCGGAAAATCCTATTCAGCCAAGGCAAGTGCCCTTTCAGGTGATGGCATTCATGCGGTCCCTTTCATACAAAGAATGGATTTAGCTTATGCTGCGGCAGATGTCATTATTTCCAGAGCTGGAGCCCTATCCATCTCCGAACTATGCTTGGTGGGAAAACCCGCGATTTTGGTTCCCTCACCGAATGTGGCAGAAGATCATCAAACAAAAAATGCTCAGGTGCTGGTAAAAGCGGGAGCGGCACAAAGTGTCAGCGACAAAGACGCATCCAGCATTCTGGTGGAGCAAGCACTCGACCTACTTCGCCATGAAACTTTGGGGAAAGAGTTAAGCGAAAATTTATTGCGCATGGGTATCAGCGATGCTGCTCCGCGTATTCTTAAAGAAATCGAAACACTCATCCATGAATAAGACATCATATATCGGATCTGTCTATTTCCTCGGAATCGGAGGAATTGGGATGAGTGCCATTGCGCGCTACTATCATGCACTTGGCTATTATGTGGCTGGATATGATAAAACGCCTTCTCCCTTATTGGATGAGTTGCAGGCATTGGGTATTGAGGTGGTCTTTGATGATGCCGTTGCAGCCATCCCTGCTGCGATTTCCTCACTTCCTCTTACAGAAGTAATTTGGGTTTATACTCCTGCCATTCCGAAGTCGCATCCACAATTTGTTCATTTGCAAGATCAAGGAGCGAACTTATTAAAAAGAGCGGCTCTACTAGGACAGATAACCCAAGGAAAAACGACTTTGGCAGTTGCAGGTACGCACGGCAAAACAACCACCAGTACTTTATTGGCTTATCTGCTTAGGGTAGGTGGGGTGGATTGTACTGCTTTCCTTGGAGGAATTTCTACCAATTACGGAGTGAATTACCTCGAGGCGCAAAATGTGGAGAGCTCACTCATTGTTGTTGAGGCAGATGAGTTCGATCGCTCGTTTTTGCAATTGCGACCGAACAAGGCCATTATCACTTCTGCCGACGCCGACCACCTCGATATCTATGGAGGTGCTGATGCATTCAGAGAAGGCTTTGAGGCTTTCGCTAAGTTGCTTCCTTCAGATGGTATGCTCATTCAAAAGGAGGGCTTAAATCTTCCCAGTATGGCGCGGACCTACTCTTATTCGGTAGAAGGTCACGGTGAATATCGCGCAGAAAATATTCGCATTGAAAAAGGTACCTATGTTTTTGACTTGGTAACCAATGATACGCGCATCCATGATTTGACTTTAGGATTACCTGGCCGTCATAATATGGAAAATGCAGTTGCCGCTTCGGCCATTGCGCTGAGTATGGGGGTAACCCGCGACGATTTGGCCAAGGGGCTAGCTACATTTAAAGGAGTAAAGCGTCGTTTTGAATACATCGTTAAAAGTGATGCTAAAGTTTATCTCGATGATTACGCCCATCATCCGGAAGAGTTAAAGGCCTGCATATCCTCTGTAAAGGAATTATATCCGAAAGAAACTCTTGTAGGTGTTTTTCAACCCCATCTATTCAGTCGTTCCCGCGATTTTATGGATGATTTCGCCAAGAGCCTAAGCCTGTTGGATGTCTGCATCTTAATGCCCATCTATCCAGCGCGTGAGCTCCCAATAGAAGGCGTCACTTCGGAGGCTTTACTTGAAAAAGTTCAAAGTCCTGTTAAAATGGTCTTAAGCCCGGAAGAGGTGGTGGCTTATCTGGAAAAAGAACAACCAAAACTGACATTGACATTGGGTGCAGGCGACATCGATCGTATTGTACCAAAAATAAAGGAGGTCCTTAAGCAATGAAGAAGCTGAGTTTTAAAGGATACTCGACCAAAAAAATTGTACAACTGACGCTATGGAGCGCTTTGGTGCTTTTTGTAGTGATTCTTCTGGGTTTAGCACGCAAGGAACAAGAAGAAATGCTTTGCCGGGATGTGGATATTCGCATGAAGCCCGAAATGGAGCTCATCTTTACCGACTGGGATGATGTAGCGAAAATGATTACCGGCGATGGCAATGTGGCTTCCATGCAAGGTAAACCCTTAAAGACCTTTCATGCAGGCGAGCTGGAAATGACTTTGGAGCTAAGCCCTTATATCCGCAATGCCGAAGTCTATACCCAGATGGATGGTGTGCTGAGCATTGAGGTGGAACAAAGGCAGCCTCTATTCCGGGTATTTCGCCAAAATAGTGGTGGCTTTTATGTGGATATAGAAGGCAAAAAAATGCCTCTGTCCTCCAAGTACACGGCCCGGGTTTTTGTATTACGAGGAGCAGTTGCCGAACAGTATGATGGAAATGATACCATCAAGACCCCCGTGCTAAAGGAGGCCTATGAATTGATGACGGCACTGAATTCCAAGGAATTTTGGCGTCAGCAAATTGAAGAAGTGCAGGTCGACAAAAAAGGCGAGTTCACATTGATACCTAAAGTTGGGAACCAAAAAATCCTGTTGGGAACGGCAGATCAACTCGACGACAAGCTCTATAATCTGCATCTTTTTTATAAGCATGCGATGAATAGAGTCGGCTGGTCGACCTATAAAGTGATTAATTTAAAGTACAGTGGGCAAGTTGTGTGTGAAAAATGACCCCTTTTGCCCTGATAATAAAAGTATAATTGAATGACTATGCATAACTCTAAGATTGTTGTCGGACTTGATATTGGTACCACGAAGGTCTGCGCCATAGTTGGACGCTACAACGAATTCGGTAAGGTAGATGTGCTGGGCATGGGAAGGGCCGACTCTCACGGCGTTTCTCGTGGTGTGGTAAGCAATATCAACAAAACCGTCGAAGCCATTAAAAAAGCGGTCGAAGATGCCGCTGAAAAATCAGGTGTGGACATCCGTCAAGTACATGTCGGAATTGCCGGACAGCACATTCGCAGTCTGCAACACCGTGGAATCATTACCCGCAGTGATGTGGATAACGAGATCGATCAACACGATCTGGACAAGCTGGAAGCAGATATGCATAAGCTGGCAATTGCTCCTGGTGACTCGATTTTACACGTTCTCCCACAAGAATACATGGTGGATAATGAACCAGGTATTAAGGATCCTGTCGGAATGAGCGGTGTGCGCCTGGAAGGAAATTTCCATGTGATTACGGCTTCCCTCAATGCCGCGAAAAATATCTATAAGTGTGTTACCCAGGGCGGACTCGAAACCTTGAACCTTATTCTTGAGCCATTAGCTTCAGCAGAAGCTGTATTGAGCAAAGAGGAAATGGAGGCTGGAGTTGTGTTGGTGGATATTGGGGGTGGTACTACCGATATCGCTATTTTCCATGAGGGTATCATTCGCCATACGGCTGTTATTCCTTACGGTGGTAACGTTATTACAGAAGATATCCGTGAGGGATGCAATGTAATGCGTGATCATGCCGAGCTGTTGAAAATTAAATTCGGTTCAGCTTTGGCAGAAGAAACCAAGCAGAATGAAATTATTACCATCCCTGGTTTGCGCGGACGTGAGCCAAAAGAAATTGGGGTAAGAAATCTTGCACGCATCATTCAGGCACGTGTGGAAGAGATCTTTGAATTGGTATACTGTGAAATTAAAAATTCAGGACTGGAGAAAAAGCTCATCGGTGGTGTTGTTATTACCGGCGGTGGTTCCCAGTTGAAGCATATTACCCACCTCGTTGAATTTATCACTGGATTGGATGCACGCATTGGATTCCCTAATGAGCATCTGGCAAAAGGAATGGTAGAGGAGGTGAAAAGTCCGATGTACGCTACCGCTATTGGTTTGCTCATTAAAGGACTTAAGTCGTCTGATTCTTCATCAATTTCATCCCCAGGTATTGCCGAAAATAGTTCAGGCAAAAAGGCAACACCAGGCCGTCAGGATATTTTGGATGAGACGATGAATTTGGAGAATAAAAACTTCCTCAATAAGATCAAGGATATGGTGCAAGACTGGTTGAGAAGCGATAGTGATTTTGAGGATTATAAATAGAAAAGGAGCGTAATTATGATGAATAGAGAACCAAAATTTGTTGTGGATCTTCCAAAAGACCGCAGCTCAATCATCAAAGTGATTGGTGTAGGTGGTGGAGGTAGTAATGCCGTCAACCACATGTTCCGGCAAGGGATTGCAGGCGTAGATTTCTTCGTGTGCAATACCGATTCTCAAGCGCTTGAACTTAGCCCTGTGCCAAACAAGATTGCCCTGGGAAGTCACCTTACTGAAGGACTTGGAGCAGGTTCAGAGCCAGAAATTGGTAAAAGAGCCGCTCTTGAAAGTATAGAAGATATCATCGATCGTTTGGGTGTAAATACCAAGATGCTTTTTGTTACTGCCGGACTAGGTGGTGGAACCGGAACCGGTGCTGCTCCCGTTGTGGCTAAAACAGCAAAAGAGCTCGGAATTCTTACCGTAGCGATTGTTACTACCCCATTTGCTTTTGAAGGAAAGAAAAGGATTGAGCAAGCGACTCAAGGACTTGAAGAAATTCGTTCTTGTGTGGATGCTATTCTGATTATTTCTAACGACAAGTTGAAAGACATGTACGGGAATCTATCCCTGAGCAATGCATTCATGAATGCTGATAATGTCTTGACCATCGCTGCAAAAGGTATTGCCGAAATTATCACGCTAAAAGGAATCATGAACGTGGATTTCGCTGACGTGAAAACCGCCATGACCGACAGCGGTGTAGCCATCATGGGTAATGGTATTTCTGAAGGAGAAGATCGCGCCATCAACGCTGCAAAACAGGCCCTTGAATCGCCTTTGCTCGACGAGAACCAAATCCGCGGTGCGAAGAATATCCTTTTGAATATTACCTACGGCTCAGAAGAAATCCTGATGGAAGAAGCCGCTAAGATCAATGAGTTCTTCCAGGAACAAGCTGGTCGTACTGCCAACTTAAAATGGGGATATTGTAAAGATGAGAACTTGGGTAACAAACTCTCGGTAACCATCATTGCCACTGGTTTTGAATCGCGCGAAAACACCTTGCGCGAAGAAACACAGAAGGTAGTAGGTACTTTGGAGATTGAAAGAGAAGAAGCCCCAGAGCAAAGGAAAGATTTGTTCGATGGAGCGGAAACAGGCCCACAAGCAAAAGAAAATGTGGTTGAGCCTCAGGCCATGACTGAAGAGGAATTGGAATCAGAACGCATTCGCCGAATTAAAGAGCGCATGCAACAACTGAGAAACCTGAGCAATACCTATAACGCACCGAATGGCGTGGATGAGTTGCATGATGAACCAGCTTATCAAAGAAGGAAGGTT
>JALRIQ010000313.1 GCA_023277325.1 Bacteroidia bacterium
TCACTAAATGTTGGAGAGGAATATCGGCTATGGTTTCTGCAACACCTGCATTTTTAAAGGTAATCACGCCACCAACGCCCATGTAGAATCCGAGGGCCGCAATTTCTTTGGCTTGTTCTGGAGTGCCGTTAAAGCAATGAAAAACGCCTGTTAGTGATTGGTGAGCTTCTTTCATCTCCTTTACAATCCCGATATTCCAATCGAGGCTGTCGCGTGAATGGATGACAATGGGTTTGTTGAATTCGACGCCCCAACGGATTTGTTCGCGGAAGGCAATTTCCATTTCACGTTCAAAGGTCTTGTCCCAATATAAGTCGGTGCCAATTTCTCCGATAGCGATATACCGGTCGGGGTTGGCTTTTAGTCTGTCATGCAATTCGCGCAATTGTTTGCGGTAGTCCTTATCGACCGAAGTAGGGTGGATGCCCATCATGCCTAAACAGGTATCGGGGTATTTATCCATCAAGGCTTCCATCGCTTTGACCGAATCCACATCGATATTGGGTAGGAGCAGTTTGTTGATGCCATAGATTTTGCACTCGGCAATCACATCGGAAATATCCTCCTTAAAGAGATCAGCAAAAAGATGGGTATGTGTATCAATCCACTCCATTACCAGGATATTTTTTCTTTGTTCAAAAAGGCAGCAATACCACGTTGACAATCTTCTCCAGCACGTGCTTCTGCATTTTGGGCAGCGGCATAATCGAGGGCTTCAATCAATGGAAGGTCTTGTACTTTGGCAATCATTTGTTTGGTCCGCGCCAGGGATTCGCCAGATGCTTCACGGCATAATTTGGTGGCGAAGGCATGGGTGAATTCATTCAAATCGGAAGCAGGGATAATCTGGTTGATTAGTCCTAAATCTTTGGCACGCTTGGCATCAAAAACATCTCCGGTAAGGAGAATCTCTTTGGCTTTTCCTTCTCCAATTTTGCGCAAAAGGAAGACTTTTACGATCGCTGGGATGAATCCAATACGCACTTCGGTATAACCAAATTTGGCTTCAGGCACAGCAAAGGAAAAATCACAAACGGTAGCTAGTCCACAACCACCGGCCAAGGCATGTCCTTGTATGCGTGCGATGAATACTTTCGGACTATTATACAGCATGAAGAAAAGCTCCATCAGGTGTTGGGAGTCGGCTAAGTTTTCTTCATAGGTATTGCTCTGAAGTGCCTTTAAATAGGCCAGGTCAGCTCCTGCACAGAAGGCATCACCATTTGCAGCCAACACAACGACTTTACATTCGGAGTCAGATTCAGCTTTTTGAATGGCGGCTTTAATCTGACTCACCATAGCGTAGCTCAAGGCATTTCTTTTATCCGGGCGGTTGAGGGTAATATAACCCACACGCTCTATCACTTTATAGTCAACGAGTACTTCCATAGTCTAATTTAAATGCTCCTTCTGAGTGGATATCATACAAAGATACGCCCAGAGAGTCGGCCTGTTCCATCCAATGTTTTCTTGCTTTCCAACTTAGATTTTTGGCGAGTACAATGTTACAAAAATTGAGCGAGTCGAGCAGGACAGTCAAGTCACCCTGCGCCTCTTTTTCGAGAACCAAAAGCGTTTGTAGGGTGGATTTCGGGAACAGACAAGGTGTATTGGATTGATAGAACAGAATTCGGGTGGAGTCGATCAGCAGGCTGTATCCCCAGGAATGAGTTACCAGATTAAGTGTATCGTAAACTTCAAGTTGATGCTGCGTGTAAAATACCTTCCTAGACTCTCGTAAAGTTGAATCCTCAGCATGAATCATGGAAACCTGAGTTCCCCGGTAATAATCCATTGGTGTACCAATGGCGGAGGAATAGATAATGAGTCCGGTTTGCTTCGTTCTATTTAGGTCTTCTATTCCCTGCCAAAGGATGAATATACAGAGTAGTCCTATTCCGACAAGGACTGGGCGATTTCGTTTCAATTTACTTCGAAGTACCAGACAAATGAGGAGCGCATAAAGCAGTAAAACGCTTGCGCTTTGCATGGATTCCACAGGGATGGCCGCGTAGGGCAAATTGCTCAATTGGGAGGCAAGCCAATGGGTAAGACTCAGGAGGAGGTCGAGTAGCCAAGCGATAGGATTGGCGAGCCAGCTCAGTTCACTGAAGAGTAAAAGGAATATTCCACCATACATTAAAGGAGCGGCAAGCGGAACTATCAAAAGGTTTCCAAGGAGGAAATAGAGGGGAAATTGATGGAAATAGAATAATGCGATTGGTGCCGTTGCCAGCTGGGCGGCGATAGAAACCTTCAAATAGGTCATCAACCAATACTTGACTTTTTGCTTCCAGGTTTTTGCCTTTGAAGGAGATTTTTGGATTAAAAGGATACCACTCAATGCCAGGAAGGAAAGTTGAAAACCCGCATTAAAAAGCATGTTGGCATCCCAAACCAGTAATACTATCAGTGCAAAAGCAAGAGCATTCCATGTTTTATGTTCACGTTGAAGGGCTTCTGCAAGCAAGTAGAGACTGCACATGCTTGCAGCGCGCATTACAGAAGGCGATAAACCCGTGAAAAGGGCGAATAACCAAAGTAAAAGTATCAGCAGCGCATTTTTGATTCCTCTATTGCGAAGCCAGCTCAAGCTAGAGGAAAGGAGTAGCAAAAGAATTCCTACATGCATTCCGGAAACCGCGAGCATATGCATGGTTCCACTTTTGGCATAAACTTCACGAATCTCTGGAACAAGCTCCTGGCTGTATCCCGTGAGCAACGCCTTGAGAATGGCTCGATTTTCCTGAGAAGTAATATGCCTATCAATCCGATCAAGGATGGTATTTCGGCATTGTACGGCAAAGCGTTTAATACCTGAATGTTCGGTGAGCTTGGTCCAGCTTCCCGAGTCGATCCATGCTTGGGCATAAATCCCTTTTCGACCCATATAAGCTCCGAAGTCGAAAGAAGAGGGGTTCGGAGCGGACTTCATGGGCCTGATGCTGCCATTGATGAGCAGCAAATCACCGGGCAAAAGGTTTTCTGCAGAAGCATCTTCCTTTATGATTAGTTGAATTTTTTGATTTGCAGCTTGGAAAGACTCAAAAGCACTATCGTAAACAAGTAGCTCCGCCTCGACACTTATATGGTCTGTTTTGATTTTTGGCTCTGAGATAATTTCAGTCAGGAAACTATTGTCTTGACTTCGTCGTACCGTAGTTTCGGCCTGTTTTCCATGCAGAAGTGTTCCGGCGATTATAAAAAGAG
>JALRIQ010000314.1 GCA_023277325.1 Bacteroidia bacterium
GCAAGGTATTTTTTTGAAGGGCAATGGTTTCTCTTGCTTGTTTAAGGTCACGCTTTAACAATTCGGTCTCAGCCTCACTCATTCTCAGTCTTTTATTCAACTGATCAAGTTTACTTGCAATGCGTTCAAGAGTTTCCTTTGCGTCGTTCATCCTATTTGCGAATAATGGCCTTAACTTGTTTTTCGAAATTAGCAATTAACTTGTTCATGAGCGCATCAATTTCTTTATCGCTCAATGTTTTTTCGTCATCCTGCAATAAGAAGCTCAGCGAATACGCTTTTTTTCCTGCTTCAATTTTATCGCCTTCATACACGTCGAATACATTCACCTGGCGAATCATTCCCTTATCCGTAGCTTGAATAACTTTATTTAAGTCTGTCATCTGAGTACTCTTATCCAATACCAAACTCAAATCCCTGCGCACAGCCGGGAATTTAGGTGCCGGCTTAGTAGCCATACGAATGGCCGTTTGCATGCTGCGCATGAGTTGTGTCCAATTCAGTTCTGAATAGTAAACAGGTCCCTGGATATCGAATTGTTTGAGCAAAGATTTGGCTACCGGTCCAATTTGAATCCATGCCTTGCTCGCTTCGAAGCTGCTGATGGCATCAAAACTCCATTTGCTTGCGCGGCAACTCATTCCCATTCTATCCAACAATACCTCAACTTCTTGTTTCAGCAAATGAATATCGCTTGGCATTGAAGGTGTATGCCATGATTCTGTGGCCCAATTTCCAGTAGCAACCATGGCAATTCGTTCTTCTTCTATAAACTGCCCTTCGGAAGTCTGCATGTATACGCTACCCAATTCGAAAAATTTCAAATCGGCATTTTTTCGGTTTTTATTGTGGGCTACAGATTGCAAGAGCGATGGAAGTAATCCCAAACGCATGATTTCCATATCCGAAGACAAAGGATTCTTTAACCAAACGGCACGTTGCATGGTTTCCTCTGAATAGAATTTTGAAGAAGTCATGCTATTGGTGCTGATTTCAAAAAAGCCTCTATTCACAAGCACCTCAGCCATTTTCTTCCGACTTGCCTGTGCATCAGGATGCTGGCGGTGTGGGAAGGATGTACTGGCTTTTTCTGGCAATGAAATGGCATCCAATCCATAAATGCGAATCAACTCTTCAGCCACATCTGCAGCGCGGGTAACATCGCTTTTGAAGGATGGAACAAGCAATTTCCAAGCACCCTCCAATTCCTCAACAAGTTCAATCTCTAGGCGCTTTAAGATGCGTTTGATGTCCTCATCAGGAATATGCACCCCGAGTAATCCATCCAAATAATTTCTTTTCAAAATCACCTCAGCGGCAGGAATAGCTTTTGGATAGACATCAATAATTGGTGATGCGGCCTTACCCCCGGCGACCTGCTCAACCAGACTGGCCACCAATTCGATGGCAGTAATGGTGATTTCTGGATCGGTACCTCTTTCGTAGCGGAAAGAAGCATCCGTGCTTAGTCCGTGTCTTTTGGCTGTTTTGCGTATGGATGATGGATTGAAATAGGCACTTTCAATAAATATGCGTGTGGTTGACTCCGAAACACCGGAATCTTTCCCTCCAAAAACGCCAGCAATGGCCATAGGAGACTCGGCATTACAAATCATCATATCGTCGGCATCCAAGGTTCTTTTTTCCCCATCGAGGGTCACAAAACTTTGTCCGCCAAGTCCTTTTTTCACGCGGATTGTCTCTCCTTTCACCTGGTCTGCATCAAAAGCATGAATAGGCTGTCCGAGGTCGTGGAGCACAAAATTGGTGATATCTACAATATTATTGATGGGGTTAAGGCCAAGACTGCGCAACCGGTTTTTAAGCCATTCCGGACTCTCTCCTACTTTAATTTCTTCCATCAATAAACCCGTATAACGCGGACAAGCTTCATCTTCAAGCTCAATTTTCCAATTGGTGGAACCGGTATAAGGGGTATAGTTATTTTGAATTGGTTTTAAATCTTCATTGATGAGTGCCGAAACATCGCGGGCCACTCCACGGTGAGATGCGGCATCTCCACGGTTAGCGGTAAGTCCGATTTCCAAGATTTCATCCTGTTCAATCTGAAAATATTCAGCGGCTGGGGTTCCCGGAATAGCAGCGGGATCAAGAATCATAATTCCGGCATGGTCATGTCCCAAACCAACTTCATCCTCTGCGCATATCATCCCTTCAGAAACCTCGCCACGTAGTTTTCTTTTTCCGATGGTGAACGGCTCTCCTTCTATTGGATAGATGGTCGTACCCGGAGGCGCAACAAGAACTTTCAATCCAGCGGCAACATTTTTTGCTCCACACACGATAGGAAGTTCGATTCCTTCTCCAATATTTACCTTAGTTTTATTGAGATGATCGGTATCTGGAATAGGCTCACAAGCGAGCACTTCCCCGATGACTAATCCTTTTAAGCCTCCTTGAACCGAAGAAATTTCTTCCGTTCCCTCCACTTCCAAACCTCCAGCTGTAAGCTTTTCAGCGAGTTTATCCGTGCTATCATTCCAATCGATGTGCTGCTTGAGCCAGTTCAGCGAAATCTTCATATGTCCGCGAAAATACAAAGGCGCATCAGTATTTGGATGAAAAAAGGCAATTGCTTTTGCTAAATTGCGCTCCCAATGACATTTAAACTAAGTCGTCCCATACTCATGGCCGTTCTCACAGCGGCAAGCATGGTAATTGGAGCCAAGCTTCATTTCAACATGAATGGAAGTATGGTGACGCTGCAAACCTTTTTTTTGTGCCTCACCGCCCTATTTTTTAAGCCCGGCGAAGTATTCTTTGGACAAATTCTGTATTTGGTTAGCGGCTTCTTTGCGCCTGTTTTTGCCAGTGAATATATTGGTATGGCAGTTTTAGGCGGAACATCTGCTGGATACCTTTATGCTTTTCCTATAGCAGCTTTTGTGCTGGCGAAATATGGTAAGTCAAACGACTGGTTTGCTTCCTTTAGCTGGACTATCATGGCGCATGTGATTATTCTGGCCGCCGGATTTCTTTGGCTTTACTTTAAAGTGAATATGGATGCAGAAACAGCCTGGTTCCAAGGGGTCATTGTTTTGCTTCCTGGAGCATTTATCAAGGGCGGACTTTCTACCTTATTGCATAGCATTGGTGAAAAATACCTTCGAAAAACATCATGAAATATTTCCTAATCTTTAGTTTACTCTTCCTATTTGCATGTGATGCCCATATTCTTCCAGAAGAAGAACCAACTACCACAGACCCTGTTATTCGGGCGCGTGAGTTGAACGACTCGGCCATTGATTTGTTTTCACAAGATCAGCGCTACGGAGATAATGCCCTGGAAATATTTGATGCGGCAATTGCATTGGATAGCAGCTACGACAAACCCTATATCAACAAAATTGCAGTTTTAATGCAGCTTCGTCGTTTTGATCAAGCACGAATTGCAAGTGAAACTTTGAGAAAAATGCGCCCAACGGATGCCGACGTTTTGGTACTTACGGGGGTATTATTCCGCTTGGATGGAGATTCTGCAAACGCTGTGGAATATTTCAATACCGCCATCCCAATGTACCAGAACAGCCTAAGCAATCTGGATAGTTTAGCTCCAGTTTACCATGCCATCAATAACAAACTCGCATTGACCTATTGGTTAATAGGCCGTGTCGATGAAACCGAAAGACTGACGCCTGGAATGACCCAAGAAGCTCGTCCGGGCGACGAACAAATCGCCGCTGAGCTTTGGATTAACCTGCGACCAGAAGAAACCTCAGTTTACGAATAATTTCTCACGAAGCAGTATTTCACCCTTTTTACTTTTCACCAGCAGGATATAACTGCCTGAGCTTGCACCTGGAAGGAAATCAAGCTGCTGTTTCCCTGCATGAAGATTTTGGAATTTGCTAAAGACTTCCTGTCCTTTTACATCAAATAAAAGCACTTGAATTTCTGTATCCTCAATCAATTCAAACTCCAACGTAAATTTAGCGCCGGGGTTTGGATAAACACGGCTATCATTGATATCCAAAGGAGAAACAGAAAGCATAGGGTCTTCATTGCCCACAGCGGCAATCCAGGTTTGCGAGCCGCCACTTGCCAAACCGTAGGACCCCGCAAACCACACCTTACCCAGCTGACTATATGAACGCTGAATCCCCGTATAATCTCCCCAACGTTCGAGGCTATCGGATACAAGCACGCGCATCATACCAAGACCTTCTTTGGCTCTAACCAAATTCGAAGGGGTAA
>JALRIQ010000315.1 GCA_023277325.1 Bacteroidia bacterium
ACATCGCCTTTTACGGTGGCCATCAGGATTTTTCCAGCGTTCTGACTGGCACTTGGGTTGAGGCGTTTTTCTTCTTCCATATAAGGAAGCAAATAGGCCACAGCTTTTTTCATAACCCGCGCTGATTTTACAACCTGAGGGAGGAACATTTTGCCCGCCCCAAAGAGGTCACCAACTACATTCATTCCATCCATCAAGGGACCTTCAATTACCAATAAAGGACGGGCATAGGCCTGACGAGCTTCTTCTATATCTTCATCGATATAGTCGACAATCCCTTTTACCAAGGCATGCGCCAGACGTTCTTGCACCGGTGCTTCTCTCCAGGAAAGGTCTTCTACACGTTCTTTTGATTTTCCTTTGAACGACTCAGCAAATTCGAGAATGCGTTCTGTCGCGTCATCACGGCGATCGAGCAATACGTCTTCAACCCGTTCGAGGAGGTCTTTATTGATTTCGTCGTATACCTCAAGCTGACTCGGGTTTACAATACCCATGTCCATGCCATGCTGAATGCCATGATACAAAAAGGCAGAGTGCATGGCTTCGCGCACAGGATCATTACCGCGGAAGGAGAAGGAGACGTTCGAAACACCACCACTCACTTTGGCGCCAGGTAAGTTTTCTTTGATCCATTTGGTGGCGCGGAAAAAGTCCAGTGCATTTTTCCGGTGCTCTTCCATCCCTGTAGCAACCGGGAAAATATTGGGGTCGAATATGATATCGCCAGCTGGGAATTTGACCGTTTCTGTCAAAATCTTGTAGGCGCGGGAACAAATTTCTATACGTCGTTCGTAGGTGTCTGCCTGGCCATCTTCATCAAAAGCCATTACAATGACTGCCGCACCATACCGTTTCACTTTTTTAGCTTGCTCGATGAACTCCTGTTCACCTCCCTTCATGGAAATGGAATTCACGACTCCTTTTCCTTGGATGCACTTGAGACCGGCTTCAATAATTTCCCATTTGGAGCTATCGATCATTATGGGTACTCGGGCAATATCTGGCTCCGCAGCGATTAGGTTGAGGAATTTGACCATGGATTCTTTTCCATCAATCATTCCTTCATCCATATTGATATCGATGATTTGAGCGCCCCCATTTACCTGTTCACGGGCAATTTCAACGGCATCATCGAAGCGGCCTTCCTGGATACAGCGCAGGAATTTCCGACTGCCCGTTACATTGGTGCGCTCACCGATATTGATAAAATTTGAACCAGCGTAGATGGTCAAAGGTTCGAGACCGCTAAGTTGGAGGTTGTAGGTGTTTGTCATTTGGGTTTCGTGGTCAAGGCCCGTTTCCGGGTCGATTTTCATTTCGTGTTAAATGGTCCACAGTCGACAGACAACGGACCACAGTAAAAAGTTTATTTTAAAGAATTTTTCAATGCTTGTATTTGGATGATTAGATTTTCAGTCTCTTGGTATTTTTGATTGAATTCTTCTTTGGTTAAATAAAGGTTTTTCAGTGCAATATGCAGGCAAGCAATTACTTCAATTGCCGACCTTAAAGCCATATTTAAAAAGCGTTTGAATTCCGGGTTTGTTTGTCCGGTAGATCCTTCATCGATATTCAAACCAATGGAATCAGTCGCTCGAATAATTTGGGAACATAACCCGAATTTTTCCTCAGCAGGAAAAGTTCTTGCTAAGATGCGGATATCATGTCCCAATTCTAAGCTTCTATTCCAAACTCGCAAATTTTCAAATTTAAAAGCCATTTTAATTTGAATATAAACCCTTGTTAACCAGTATGCTGTCATAGTTTTATCAATTTAACGTTAACAACGTTTTGTTCTTCGAATCATGCTCGTTTAGCCATAGCCCATATTCAAATTGCCTCTGACTGTGGTCCGTCGACTGTCGACCGTGGACTATATTTCGATGCCAACTCCGCCATCACCTTAATATGCTCTGGTGTTGTTCCGCAGCATCCACCAAGGATGTTTATTAAACCTTCTTGCAGGAAGTCTTCAACTTGTTCCCCCATGTATTCCGGGCTTTCGTCGTATTGGCCGAATTCGTTTGGGAGTCCTGCGTTGGGGTATACGTGCACAAAGAATGGCGCTTTTTGATCCAAAATCTGCAAATAGGGACGCATGGCTGAGGCACCGAGTGCGCAATTTAATCCGATGCTGAGCAAATCCATATGTTGAACGGAGATAAGGAACGCTTCGGTGGTTTGTCCGGAAAGTGTTCTTCCAGAGGCATCTGTAATTGTTCCTGAAACCATGATAGGCACTTCACGAAGTCCTTCATCAAATAGCTCTTGAATTCCAAATAATGCGGCCTTGGCATTCAGCGTATCGATGATGGTTTCCAACAACAACAAATCAACTCCACCTTCAATGAGTGAACGCGCCTGATCTTTAAATGCAATACGCAATTCGTCGAAAGAGGTGCTGCGCTTTCCTGGATCATTTATATCGGGGGAGATGCTCGCTGTTTTGTTGGTAGGTCCCATTGATCCTGCCACATAGCGGGGTTTAGCTGGGTTTTTTGCCGTCATTTCATCTGCGGCTTCCTTTGCTATGATTGCAGACTGATAATTGATGTCGTGAACAAGGTGCTCACAGGCATAATCTTCCTGCGCGATGGTGGTTCCGCTAAATGTGTTGGTCTCGATGATATCCGCGCCGGCTTCAAGGTATTTGAGGTGAATTGCCTTGATAATGTCTGGACGAGTAATCGACAAGAGGTCATTATTTCCTTTGAGCGGCTTGCTGTGATTGGCAAGTGCTTCATTACGGAAGTCGTTTTCTTCCAATTTATAGCGCTGAATCATGGTGCCCATGGCCCCATCAAGAATGAGAATTCTTTTGCTGAGTTCTTCGCGAATGTCTGGTTTATTCATCCTTTACTTCTTTCTGTTATGTCATTAAATACTGTACCAGAAAGTAGGATCGTCTAGCGAAACTTATCTTTCCAAGAAGAAGCAATTTCTTCTGGTAGGATTTAGCACCTGTTGGTTCAAGTTTTGTAGCCTTTTACCAAGGGTTGCCAAGACATCTGCGGGCCTATTCCCTCCGTCTTTCTGGATAAGTAGCGCAAATATAGGATTTATGATTTAGGATTTATGAATTATGATTTGCCGCGCCCGCCGAAGCTAATCGTAACGAAGTGGAGATTAAAGAAGGAGGGTGTTTTATGATTTGAAACTTGGGAGAATGAAAACTTCATTCCAAAATATTTTAATCAAGAGTATCTCTATGAGCTGAATTATGAGTTTTAAAAACAATATAATGGCCCTGCTGGTATTTTTTTTTTGGAGGAAGCTTTATCGGAGGAGAGTAGATGAAAAGTTTTGACTATCCGTCCACAAATAAATTCTAGTTAACTTCGAGTCAATGACCAAGTATTTCGCCATATTAATCCTTTTATTTTCCTCTCATTTTGTCCTTGCTCAAGACCATTTAGCTTCAATTTTCACAGACATTGTTTTTGTAGATGCCTGCAATGTGCGAGAATCTCCTTCTCTTTCTGCAAAAGTTCTTGGTCAGCTTCGTCATCGTACCCGTGTTGAATTTTGTTCTTCATGGGAGAAGAAAGATGTTATTGATGGCGTAAAAGGATATTGGGCATCGATTAAATACAAAGATCAATATGGCTATATCTGGCAGCCCAATTTAGCGCATGGCCATTTCAAGAGTCATGTTGATACCGACATCGAATTTCTTCTTCATTACGACACAAAGAATAAAATCGAATTCAAAGTGTTCAAGGGAGATTTATTGCTTGAGCATACGGAATTTGACCGTCCCGACCTGAA
>JALRIQ010000316.1 GCA_023277325.1 Bacteroidia bacterium
ATGCCTAATATGCGTTTATTGCCCAGATAGACATAGCCTAAGCCAATAAAGAAGAAACTAAGAACTCAAGTGAGTAGGACGTTTTTCGTTTTCATGGTAAACCGGTTGGTTTGAAGATTCAAACTTAATATACCAGAAAAAACACCCAACTTGTTTTGACCAATCACATCTTTAGTTTGATAAGGTGCCGAATTGAAGCGAGTCGTAAATAGCTGAAATCGACATTGGACTTCTTATTTGGGATTCGCCAAAGTTGAGAAAATCGAACAAATTGACCCCCTAAAATCGCTTCAAAGGCTTAACCCGTGACGATAAGTGACTTTATTGGGGAAACACTATTCAATAATTCAACCCTGCAACTTCAGTATATTAGCCGGGTGAAACAGGTCGCCGCCCTTTTTCTTCTTTTTCTATTCCTATTTCAACTGGGTGGTTGGATAATGCCTTTTTATATCCATCAACAAGGTATTCGGCATTCCATCAAACAACGCATCAAAAAAGGCGTACCCGAAGGCGAACTCATTTATTTTGAAGAAAACGATGACTTCCTGGCTGCTATTGAATGGGAAAACGACCATGAATTTCGCCTGGATGGCGCCATGTATGATGTAGTTAAAACAGAAACCTCGAGCAACAAAAAAGTCTTTGCTTGTATCAACGACCGCCAGGAAGAGCAGCTTTTCGCCCAACTTGATGAGTTAGTTAATAATGAACTCAATAAAGAAGCAAATGTACAGCGATTAAAGAAAAACCAGCGTGTGTGGCACTTCTTCAATGAAGAGGCTTCCGAGGTGCACATCGCTTCCCCCATTCATCCAAGGTACTCCATGCTCAAAGCGAGCAATTACCAATCGCCACGGCAGGTTCCGCTTTCTCCTCCTCCTGAATCTCTTGCTTCCATGTAAAGGGTTATTCCCGCCTTTATTCCATTCGACAGGGAAATAAACATGTTGTATTCAAGAAGATGAAAAGCATATTTTTAATCCTCTTGACCGTCCTGTGCGCGCACCCAATATATGCGCAGGAGGTCAAGGTTATTGATCAGGGCAATCTCCAGCCCTTGCAAAAGGTACTTATTTATGCCGGCCAAAGCTCCTATAGCATAAGTACCAATGTAAAAGGCAGAGCAGATATCACGCAGCTCAAAGACAATGACAGTATTGTTTTCAGCCATGTCAGCTACCAGCTAGAAGTATATTCATGGAGGCAGATTCAAGCCCTGAAGTTTGTCGTACCCCTCACTGAAAAGTCTGTTGCACTGAACGAAGCCGTTGTTTCAGCCAGCAAATTTGCGGAGAAGGCAGAAGACGTGGCCCAGCCGGTTCAAGTAATCAAAGCCAAAGAACTGGCCTTTATGAACCAGCAAAGTACCGCTGATGTGCTTCAGAATAGCGGTGGAGTAATGGTCCAAAAAAGTCAGCTGGGCGGTGGAAGTCCGATTATTCGCGGATTTGAAACCAATAAAGTCTTAATGGTTATAGATGGGGTTCGCATGAATAACGCCATCTACCGTGGTGGCCACTTACAAAATGTAATTACGGTAGACAATACCATGCTCGATAAGTTGGAGATTGTTTATGGGCCAGGTTCTGTCGTTTATGGAAGTGATGCTCTGGGTGGGGTCATGCATTTCTTTACCAAAAATCCTTTGCTTGCCGACGATGATAAACTGCTTGTAAAAGCCAACGCCTTTACCCGTTATTCATCTGCATATGCGGAAGGAACCGGACATGTCGACTTTAGTCTGGGCAAACAACGTTTCGCTTCTTTAACGAGCATCACGTATTCCAATTTCGGCGACCTGATGCAAGGCAATCAGCGAAATCCTTTTTATGGCGATTGGGGGAAAAGAAACTTCTATGTGAAGCGCTTTGAAAACAGAGACTCAGTCCTGACAAACAGCAACCCAAATTTACAGGTTGGGTCAGGCTACCAACAATTTGATTTGCTTCAGAAGTTCGTCTTTCAACCCAAAAAGGGAGTGCAGCATTTGCTCAACTTGCAGTATTCTGCTTCTTCAGATATCAACCGCTACGATCGATTGACCCAAACGCGTAATGGCGAACCCCGATTTGCGGAGTGGTATTATGGCCCGCAAGAACGCTTGATGGCTGCATATTCGCTTCATCTTAGCAATCCAACTCGACTCTACGATGAGGCAAAAACTACCCTTGCCTATCAGCATATTGTAGAAAGCCGACATAACCGTAATTTCCAAAGTGATAACCTTGATCATCGCACTGAGACTCTGGATATTTTTACCCTGAATGCCGATTTTGCTAAACGTATAGATGAGCATGAAATTCGCTATGGAATCGACGCTTGGTACAATGGGGTGGATTCGAAAGGGGAAAGTGAAAATATAATCACGGGAGACAGAAAGGCCTTAGATAGCAGGTACCCCTCAGCAGGATCTTCTATGCAAAGTGTTGCCCTATACCTGACTCATGCCTGGGAAATCAGTAAAAAGTTAATCCTCAATGATGGTATTCGTTTTAATGTGGTTGGCTTGGAAGCTGATTTCAGCGACAAACGCTTCTTTCCTTTTCCCTTTAATCAGGTGCAACAAAACAACGAAGCCATT
>JALRIQ010000317.1 GCA_023277325.1 Bacteroidia bacterium
ATACGAATTTCTTTGCCTTCCAGGTTCTTTACACTATTCCCAAAGGAGGGATAAAGCACATACATGCCCTCTTGTTCGTCCCATTTTTTTTCAAATTTGACATCGCTTAGCGTTTTCCAACTCACTAAAGTGGGCTCAAGCAGCGATGGAAGAAAAATGGATAAACTAATTAGAAGAAACTTCATGGTATCAAAGATAAGGCGGCTATGGATGTTGCAGCAAATCTGCGATACTTATTTGATAGATTTTTCGGGCATTCAGTAAAACAGCCACAGCCACGACTATGCATGGAATTAGGAATAATTGAAGGTCGAAGCTTCCAAAACTTAATCCATCGAAGGCGTAGGCCGATCCATAACCGAGCTCGGAGGAGAATACCGCAATAAACCATCGTGCAGAGACTTCTGCCAAGAAGAAAGACACGAGCACCAGTAGTCCCAATTCGAGGGCCAAAAGAAAAAGTAATTTGGCACTGCCAAAGCCAAAACTACGGAGTAGGGCAAATTCATTTTTCCTTACACTGAGGCCCATCCATATTTGAATCAACATGCTGAAGGTGGCCAAAAGAAGCAAGACCATACCCACCCATTTCAAACTATCCGACCCGGCATTCAGCATAAAGCTCAAGCGGTTAATTTCTATACTTGGCGCCGCAGCCTGCAATTGGGAGTTTTCATTGATTATTCGTGGCAATTGGATTGCTGCCATTGGGTTTTTATAGCGAATCATCAGAGCAGTTAATTCCCGGTTAGCTTGCGGGTTTTTGGCGGGTAGCGAATCCAAGCCCTCGCTCTCCGCTTTTCGTTCTCCGCTCTCATATTCGTGTACATGCCAAACCGTTTCCAATCCGCATAAAACAAGTTGGTCCAATACCGACCCGCTTGGCGCTAGTATACCAACTACACGGTATTCTCCATGTCCACTTTCAGCCTCTGCATCTCCATGCTGACCGCTAAACGTGTCGCCCACTTTTAAGCCGCTGATAGCTGCACAAGAGGCACCTAAAACTACTTCGCCTTCATTGGTCCACAGTCTTCCCTCCGCTAATTGGCCTTCATACCAAGAGAGTATGGAAGTGTCTGTTCCCAGTATTTTATAGGAGAGATAATAGTCACCATAAGCCAGAGGCAAAGCTTGGCGAACCATCGGGTGTTTGGCCCAGCGTTTTGCTTCTTGATAGGAAATATTGCCTGTTGGCGCATCGATATGGTAAATCGATGAGAGGATGATTTGCAGCGGACTTCCTTTTGCACCTATTACCAGGTCGGTGTGGGCAAGGTTTTTTAGCAGCTTATTTTCACTCTGTACCTTGACTTCATGAATGACCCAAAGAATGGCCATAGCAAGGGTAAACAGGAGCGAAGTGAGGAGCTGATTCATCCAACGGAATTGGATGTTTTTAAGGGCGAGCTTGAACAGGTTCATCGTTCAATCCTCCTTTCAAATGATGTTTTTATACGTTGATCATGGGTAACCACAATCAAGGCGGAACCGATGTTTTTACATTGTTCCTGAAGCAGGTTGATTAGCTTTTCGCAGTTGGCGTCATCCAGACTTGAACTGGGTTCATCGGCAAGAATTAGTGCTGGTTTGGGCAATACGGCCCGGAGTATGGATAAACGCTGTTTTTCCCCCTGACTGAAGCCTGTAGGTTTTTTATGGATAATCGATTCCAAACCGAGTTCTCTTGCCATTTCGATGGCTTCTGCTTCAGGAAATTTTTTAGTGGATGGAAATGCAATACGCAGATTATCCCAGGCACTCAGGGAAGGAATAAAATGATGTTCCTGAAAGATGAAACCGATTTTTTCCGCCCTGTAGTCATCCATTTTTTTCTTGGAAAGGCCCGAATAAGCGCGTCCATCTAAAGTGATTTCTCCACGTTCCGGTTTTCTAAGTCCGGAAATAAGTTGCAGCCAAGTACTTTTACCAGATCCCGATGCGCCCAGTATTAGCAATGATTCTCCTCTGTTTACCTGGAGTGCAGGAAATTCGAATTGAGGTCCCGAAGAATACGAAAAATGTAAAATGTCCGTTTGAATCATAAAACGCAACTATGTTGCAATAAATAAGAAAAGACCTAACTTTGCTCCTTCAAAAATGCATCATCACAGCCATAATCCGAAATCAGATATTCTGGGCATGATCAGCTCTGGACTTTGTCTCATTCATTGTTTGGCTGGACCTGTTTTGGTATTGATGGGCTATACCTTTATTGAACCAGACGGCTGGCACCT
>JALRIQ010000318.1 GCA_023277325.1 Bacteroidia bacterium
CGGCAATCACCCTCGCTACTCAAGCTATTGAGCGACTCCCATGGAAAAAGACGTGGAAACTGACTCAAGAAGGTGACGACGATGTTTCTCCAAGTACCATGGGTATCGAAGCGAAACGGATTGACGATGTTCCGGGAACCCATACCCTACTTTATAATTCGGCCATCGACAGCATTGAAATTAAACATACCGCACATAGTCGCGCTGGATTTGCATTTGGCGCGATAATGGCTGCTGAGTGGCTTCATGGAAAAACAGGCGTTTTCACCATGGAAAATGTGATTAAAAACACCCTTACGATCTAAATCTTTACATGAAAAATATACTTGACCGCATTAAAAAGTTCACCCGCAAAGAGTGGATTTATATCTCCATCTGGAGCACCTTAAATTTTCTATTTTTCCTTGTACTTCTTATCGGAGCGGAAGCGGGCATTCTTAATTCGCTGATTTATTTTCTTTTCTGGGAACTGCTCCTTTTTGGCTATTACCTCATTCGGGTAAGAAAAGGAGAAAAAGATACCAAAGGAAGAGAATGGTTGGATGCCATCACTTTTGCAGTAATCACAGCTACCATCATCAAAACCTTTATGGTTGATGCCTTTACCATTCCCACTCCTTCTATGGAAAAAAGTATGATGGTGGGCGATTTCCTATTCGTGAGCAAGTGGAATTATGGAACCCGGGTTCCTATGACGCCAGTTTCCTTCCCTTTTGTTCACAATACCCTACCAGGTGGTTCCGGTGATAGCTATTCCGAGTCATTGAGTCTTCCTTACTACCGCATTCCAGGTTTTCAGGAGATTAAAAACAACGATATCGTGGTATTCAACTATCCTGGTCAGGATGCGATGAATAATGAAGCCAGACCGGTTGACAAACGCGAGAACTACATCAAACGCTGTATTGGTATCGCAGGTGATAGTCTATGGATACTCGACGGACAAGTATACGTGAATGGTAAGGCTGTAGGATTGCCTGAAAAAGCACGTCCGCAGCATAAATACTTTGTGTATTACCCAATGGGTGTTGTACCAAGTGTTAAGGCATTGAAGAAGAAATACGATATCGATCCAGATGCGGTACAGAAAATTGAATATCCAGGAAATGTTTACCTGCTTGATATTCCAGATCATTTACTTGCTGAATTTAAAACCGAGCAAAAAGTGGATTCACTAATTGCCTTCGATACGTTTGTTCCCGACGACCGCAAAAGCTTGTATTTCCCTGATACCTATATTGGTAAAAAAACCAAAGGCTGGACGGCAGACAATTTCGGACCGATTTACCTGCCAAAAGCTGGAGAGACCATTACCCTCACACAAGAAAACCTTCCTATCTATCACCGTTGTATTACCTTATATGAAGGCAATTCTTTAGAAATGAAAGATGGCAAGTTTGTGATTAATGGAGTGGAAACTGATACCTACACTTTCACGTATGGCTATTATTGGATGATGGGGGATAACCGCCATAATTCATTGGATTCACGCTCTTGGGGTTTTGTTCCTGAAAACCATATTGTAGGTAAGGCCTGGTTTGTATGGATGAGCTGGGACAAATATGCTGATGGATTTTTCAATAAAATCCGCTGGGACCGTTTGTTCAAAGGCGTAAACTAAGCGACTCATCGACTAATCCACTTCTACATAGTTCAGGTCTTTCGAGAAACTTTCTTTCAAATAAAGAATACTGATAAGAGCCAGAGCCATCACGATCAATCCGACAAAGGCAGCTGAATTAACATTGCCAAAGTTGAATACCAAAAGCTGGAAAGAAATGGTAATAATCGGTACCGAGCCCCGAACAAAATTAGGAACTGTATTGGTTACCGTAGAGCGGATATTTGTTCCAAACTGCTCGGAAGCAATCGTGACAAATAGCGCCCAATAACCGGTTGCCATTCCAATTCCGAAGCAGAGCCAGTAATACGCATTCGCGCTAATTCCTTGTGCGAAATAGAGGAAATAAATGGTGAGCACCGTTGATAAAGCCAAATAAAGCACGACCACCTTCTTGCGGCTCTTCCACCATTGCGAAAGGAGTCCACTTACAAAATCACCCGCAGATAAACCGAGGTAACAGTACATCAAGGCCTTTCCATTCACCACCTTGCCTACAATACCCAATTCTTTGGCGAAAATATCTTCGGATAGTGAAACCAATAAACCAATCATATACCAGATAGGCACACCCACCAGGATGCAGGCCAGATATTTTTTAAAATTCGACATAGAGCGGAAGAGTAATAAAATATCCCCGCGTTTGATGTGCGCCGCAGACTTCACCTCAGTGAACATGCCCGATTCAAAAACACCAATACGCAAAATCAGGAGCACCAACCCAAGCGCACCACCCATGATATAAGCCACCCGCCAATTGGGGAATGGACAATTGAAAATACCTTCCAGAAATGCACCAATAGCCTCCCCTTGCACGCCAATGAGTCCGGCAAAGACGGCACCCAATGCACCAAAGGTTACGACGATCATGGTACCTATTCCGCGCTTCTCCTTGCTCATGGTTTCGGAAATGAGCGTGATTCCAGCCCCAAGTTCTCCAGCGAGTCCAATACCTGCTATAATGCGCACAAAGGCATAGACTGGAATGCTGGTAACAAAGGCATTCACAATATTGGCTGCTGAATACAGCAAGATTGATCCAAAAAGCACTTCTACCCTGCCACGTTTATCGCCAAGAATTCCCCAAATCAATCCACCGAGCAACATGCCCGTCATTTGCATATTAAAGAGGAATATTCCTGTATCGGTTACAAATTGCTGACCGGCTTCCGGAAAGAGGTAAAACAGACTTTCTCGCTTGACTACATTAAAAAGTACGAGGTCATAGATATCCACGAAGTAGCCTAGCGCAGCCACAACGATGAGCATGATGGTTTTACGATTCATTGGTAGGGCTAAGAAAGTACTTTTCTCTTAAAGCCGCAATTAATCGATAGAGGATTCTACAGGGATTGAAATCAAAAAATGGGTGTTATTTATGGAGCAGACCGACAATCTCTTCCATGCAATTGACATCAACCTCATCAAAATGATTGAGATGTTCGCTGTCGATATCCAGCACTCCCCATACTTCTCCTTCTTCATTGATAAGGGGTAGCACCAATTCGGAACGGGAGGCACTGCTGCAAGCGATATGTCCGGGGAATTGATCCACATCGGGAACAAGTTGGGTGGTTTTTTCCTTCCAGGCGGTTCCACAAACCCCTTTTCCAAAAGCGATGCGGGTACAGGCTACAGGACCTTGAAACGGACCCAATACCAGTTGATTTTCTTCAACGAGGTAAAATCCAACCCACCACCAATGAAAAGCTTCCTTGAGTACCGCGGCCGTATTGGCCAAATTGGCAATCAAGGAAGTCTCTGCTTCCACCAAACCCTTTATCATAGGGATTAGGGAAGTATATTTCTCCTTTTTGGATAGAGAAGAATCAATAAATAGCTCTTCGGCCATTACTCAGCTACCGCAGTGGTATCTGCTGCTGGAGCCTCTTCTGCAGGGGCTTCTCCATTCATTTTTGCAGCGGCATCTTCAGGTAAAGCAGTGGCAGCTTCTTTTTCAGCACGCTTTCCTTTGTATTCTTCATTGCGCTCCAATCCTTCTTTTACGCCTTCTTCACCATAGTGACAGGCAGTGAACGACAATGACATAGCTAAACTGAGTAGGGTGATGATTCTAATTTTCATGGTTGCTAAATGTACGGGCAAAGATAAGATTGTACTGCATATTTGGAAACCAAGTTTTGTTCGAATGGTCGACCTTTTGACTCGTCGACTTATCGACCCGTCGACGAGTCGATTTAAATAAAAAATATTTTCTTCAACCCGCTTTGCGAATTTCAAAAAATAGCTACATTTGCACCCGCACAAGCGAGAGTAGCTCAGTTGGTAGAGCGCAACCTTGCCAAGGTTGAGGTCGCGAGTTCGAACCTCGTTTCACGCTCCAAATTTTTTCAAAAGGGGAGAGTAGCTCCCCTTTTATGTTTTTGGCGCGTTAGCAAAGTGGTTATGCAGAGGCCTGCAAAGCCTTAGACGCCGGTTCGATTCCGGCACGCGCCTCCATTCTTTTTTACCAAGGATGGTGATAAAATGACGTCTTTGCCCGGGTGGTGAAATTGGTAGACACAAGAGACTTAAAATCTCTCGATCTTGCGATCGTGCCGGTTCGATTCCGGCCCCGGGCACCA
>JALRIQ010000319.1 GCA_023277325.1 Bacteroidia bacterium
ATACGGTCAAGAACGTTATGATGGTACATTGCGTTTATGTAAAATGAACTTAGCCTTACGTGATCTATCCTTTGATGTGCGCTTGGGAGATTCTTTGTTAAAAGATAAATTTCCCGACTTAAAAGCCGACTTTATCATCGAGGCCATTCTTGAAAAGCTTGATCTGAAAATTGACTTATTTACACGTCTGGCTGCTCAAAATGAAACCACGAGCATCTTTGCGACCAATACCTCTTCTATACCCATTACTCAAATCGCTGCTGGCGTGCCTCATCCTGAACGTGTTGTTGGGGTGCATTTTTTCAATCCAGCACATATCATGAAGCTGGTGGAAATTATATCCGGTGCACAAACAGACGATGAGGTTGCGCAGAAATGCTATGACTTGATTAAATCCATCGGAAAAACTCCGGTGATGGCGAAAGATGCGCCGGGCTTTATTGTGAACCGTGTGGCACGTCATTTTTATGTGGAAGGACTGAAAACCCTGGAAGAAGGGGTAGCGAACCATGAACAAATTGACGGACTCATGGAGAATATTGGATTTAAAATGGGACCATTCCGCCTTATGGATTTGATTGGTGTCGATACGAACTTCTCAGTGACTTCAAGCATGTACGCCTTGTTCCATCAAGACGCGAAATTCCGCCCGAGCAGAATTCAACAGCAAAAAGTGGATGCAGGACATCATGGTCGAAAATCAGGAAGAGGGTTCTACCGTTACGACCAGGAGCATAAATAAGCCGAATTTAGACGAACTGAATACGGACGATGTACCTTGACGCGTTAAATAGAAAAGTGAAGCGGATGATGAAATACATGATGGTGCTCGTAGGACTGAGTTTAACGCTAACAAGCTCCTGCAGAAAAGGCGAACCCATTGGAGAAGAAATCCCGAATACGCCGGTTAGTCTGCAGGTGAATCTCGACTTGCCTTCATATCTGGACTTAACCATCCTCGGCAACTGGGTTTATTTCCCAGACGGGTTTGATGGCATCATCGTGTACCATGGTTTTGACGGCGAATATTATGCTTTCGACAGAGCCTGTAGTTTCGAGCCTTTTAAAGACTGTTCGCAATTATGGATAGATAGCACCACGCGAATTCATATGAATTGTGGTTCGTACGACAATGGCATATTCACAAAATGCTGCGATAGCCGCTATGAAATTCCAAGTGGTTTCCCGGTAGAAGGTCCTGCACAACGCGCAATGAAGCAGTACTTCGTGAACCGTAGCGGCAATACCTTATTTATCAGCAACTAATCGCGAGAGAAAAGCCTAAAATTTCAGCTTCTCGTTTTTATCCCATAATCCCCAATAGGCACCTACATCGCCTTCGTTGCCCACTTTCCAGGATTCATCGAAGGAAGAGAAATAGAACATTTCAACTTTGTCGGAATCAGACCAATGTTGGGCGTCGATAAAATATTTTAGAAAGTTCTTTTCAGAGGCTATTGAACCCTCAAACTTTCCGCCAGCACTTGGCCAACCTGTTTCGGTAATGATGATGCGTTTACCTGCTCCAGCGGCTTTGGCCTGGTGGTACATGTCTTTCATATAAGGCAAGGCATAATCAATCGGACAACCTTCCCAGAAAGGATAACAGTTTGCCAGGATTACATCGCTTGCTTCGGTGATTCTTGGTCGGTGGGAAAACTCATAATAAGCATCTACATACCCCATCTGAACAGCAGGAAAGGCACGTTTGAAATCATACATATGTTCCAAAAGTTCGTCCTCCGTGAGGTCTTTACGGTACATCACCTCATTGCCAATAGCTGCAACATCAACGAGCCCCTTACTGGCCAATTCTTTTAGGCCATTCATTTCGGCTTCATTTTTATCTTTTTCGGGGCCAAGCCAAGCGCCCACCATGGTTTTTAGTCCGTATTCTTTGGCAATTTCGGGGATAAGCTCATTGCCTTCTGTGCATGAAAAACTGCGTACCCATGAGGTATAGGGTGCTAAAATTTCCATTCTTCGGCGAATTTGGGCTTCGCTGATGATATCCCCTGGTTCCTGTCCGTCTTCATATAGACTGAAACATATACCATGAATTCCTTCTTCCAGTGATTCTTTGGCCAAATCTTTTAATTCCTCCAAAGAGGTGTCACTGCTGATGCCGGTTAACGAGAGCTTTCTTTCCGTACGTTTTCCCATTGCGCTTAATTATATTTTAATTTTTCATGTTTATCCCAGAGTCCCCATTTTCCTCCTATGGTTCCTTCTTCTTTTACTTTCCAAGACTCGTCGAATGAGGAGAAGTAGAACAAGTTTACATTTTTCGACTTCGCCCAGTTTTGCGCATTTACAAAATACTGCATGCCATTATTTGCCGATGGAATGGCTTCATCGATATGCTCCCCAGCATTTGGCCATCCTGTTTCTGTAATGATGATTTCTTTGCCTTGGGCAATTCCTAGCGTGAGCTCATGCATTTGGTCCAGATGTAAAGTCGCCTGATCCACCGCATAACCTTCCCAGAATGGATAGCAGTTTACGAGAATAACATCGCAGACTTCCACTAATTTAGGATGTTCCAGGTATTGATAATAGGCGTCGACATATCCCACTTTTACATGAGGAAGAGCCTCTTTTACACGAAGGATATAAGCAATGAGCTCGTCTTCAGTAAGCTCATCACGAAGTAATACCTCATTACCAATAGCAGCAATATCGACCTGACCTGCTTTTCCGATCTTGATCAAGGATTCAATCTCCTGCTCATTTCGATTGCGGTCGCCATTTATCCATGCGCCGGCCAGGGTCTTTAATCCTAGGGCATGAGCTGCTTCAGGGATGTATTCGTTTCCATCAGTACAAGAGAAGGAACGGACCCAGCTGGCATAAGGAGCGATAATGTTCAGGCGTTGATCAATTTGCTCTTTGCTCAACTTATCACCAATGTCCTGTCCTTCTCGATATGCTCCCAGGCAAAGGCCATGGACTCTGGCGTTAAGTACTTCTGTGAAGTGATGTTTCGCTGCTTTTTCAGAAAGTTTAGCGAACTCAATATCGGTACTAAGTTTTATTGCACCTCCTGCAGCGGCCAAAGCGCGTAATTTATTCCCTGCGTAGGAGTTTGAAGCAAGTTTTCTGAGTTTACGTGCTTTAAGTTCTGCACTGATTTCTGTCGCGCGGGCTTCGGTAACATTATAGTTCCACATCACTGCAAGAGCAATGGCTGTACCAGCGATGGGCAGTCCGGAAAAGAACAAACGGAGGTCAGTTATTGCGCCTTCTGGCTGAACCGCCAAGGCAGAATCGAAGCCAATAAAAGTTAGAATGGCGCCACTGGCTAAACCAGCGATGGCAAAGCCAAATTTTACCATCCACCAGTAGATTGCCCCAAAGATGCCTTCGCGACGTTTTCCGGTATTTAATTCGTCGAGGTCAATCACGTCGGCCGTCATCGACATCATCAGGGTAAAAAGACTCCCGATTCCAAATGAGAAAAAGGGTAAAGCGAAGATGAATAAGTAAGGTTTACCGGGAACCAGCAAAAACCAAAGCAAAATGTACCCGATAATTGATATTCCTTGAGACAGCAAAAAAGCTCGCTTTTTCCCTAGTTTTTTTGACATTTTAGCCACCACTGGAATAACCAGGAAGGTGGTCATCAATGCGCCAATACAGCCAAATAAGGTCGGCCAGATTCCAGCCGCTCCGGCATCGCCACCAAATAGATGGTAAACAATGATGAAGAAGGTAAAGGTGGCAACGGTATTGAAGGCATTGAAAATAAGAAATGTCGCTATGCAGAGTTGTCTGAATGGCCTGATCTTAAAGGCTTCAACAAATCCATAAAATATTTTGTATAAACTGCCGCCAACAGTTTTAATGTTCATCACAGCATAGTCTTCGTTTAAAGTCGACTTGCTTTTGATGAAGATGGCGGGGACCATCGCACAAAGCATGAAAATGACACCTACCCAGACAGCGAGGGTTCGTGTGGCTACTTCGGCAGATGGAAACCAATCGGGATCATACATAATCACCCAAAACCAAGGCGCAATTACCCAGGCCCATTGTCCCAACCACTGTGAAACGGCCATGATATTGGTCCGCTCATGAAAATCATCGCTCATCTCATAACCCATTGCCACATAGGGCACACTAAAAATGGTAAGTCCGAGGTAGAAAACGAAGGACCAGATGAGGAAATAGGCGAAGTTGTAATCGATGCTATTTGCGCGGTGCAGCTGCCAGAGCAAACTGAATGAGATACCCATGATCAGGGCACCGATAAAAACATACTGCCTGCGACGTCCCCATTTTGAACGGGTATTATCGGAGATAAAACCCATGATTGGGTCTGTGATTGAATCAAATATGCGGGGAAGGAAAAAGATAACTCCCCACATCCATCCGGGGAACCCCAGGTCTTGTACCAAGACAACCATAAAAATCCCCATCACTGCCGGGAACATTTGGTTCGCTAGCATACCAATACCGAAGGCGACCTTTTGTGCCGTGGGCACTTTGTTTTCCGCTGCTGTACTCATCTTTTCATCATTTCACAGGTTGAATATGTATTGTTTGAATGGCTTGATGTGCAATGCTGATTGTTTGCTCTCCTCCGCCTTTCATCTCAAGCGTAAAGGTTTTGGCCTCCTTGCTTTCATTAAAAATTACAACTGCAATAGATCCGTCTGGGTTTTGAGCGGCGGTTGCCATAAGGCTTGAATCTTCCATTTGAAGATCAATACGCTGGGCTCCCGGACGAATAAATTTACTGAAATGCGCCATGGTATAATACAAAGGAGTATAATACACTTCGTCGCTTTCCACATCGACGAGCACAGGCGCTGCACACCAGTTTTTAAACCAATTTGGTCCACCTTGTTTATCCAGCACCATGTTCCAATCGATCCATCCTTCTACCCAATTGTTTAGGCAGCCGATGATATCTCGGGCATATCGATGAACTGGGGTATATTTTGGATGCAGGTATTTTTCTTCCTCACGTGCCCAGTCCCAACCCCAGTCGGTGGCTTCTTCACTCCAATACCAGAGGTCGTCTTTCCATTTAGGAACCTCCGAATCGATGCAGGCCTCTGTTTGAATCAGGTATTTGCTAGGTGCCTTTTGATGGGCATATTGCAAAGCTTCTGGAAACACTTCATAGGTGCTTTCGTACCAATGAATGGCTGTTCCGTCGAAGTACTTGGAAGAGGCTTCATCCTTAAACATCACATCCACCCATTCCTGAAGTCCGGCCCGGTTCTGGTCATAGCCTAAAATAATTTTATCGCCATACCCATCTTGCTCAAGCCGAGGTCCTAGATGCTGACTAACGAAGTCGGTCATTTCTTGCGGACTGTACAACATGCTTTCCCAATTGTTCCCATTGCCGTGAGGCTCATTTTCTACGGTAAAGCCCCAGATATCGATGCCTTCTTTTTTATAAGCATCCAGGTATTTAGAGAAGAAAAGGGCCCAGGTAGGATAATGTTCTGGCAGTAGTTTGCCTCCCACATAATTGTTATTGTCTTTCATCCATGGCGGCGCGGTCCACGGAGAGCTTAAAATCTTAAATCCTTCGGTACTCGTTGCCTGTGCTTTTTTGATCATTGGGATGATGTCATCCATATCTTCTTTGATGGAAAAATGATCAAGCGAAGTATCGCCTTCCACGGGAGCATAGGAATACTGGCTGAGTGAGAAGTCGCAGGAATTCATGTGCGTGCGGGTGAGCGAATACCGGGCTCCCTGATCGCCAAAATAGGCATCAATCACCTCCTGGCATTTTTCCTTGCTTAGGCCTTTGAGAAGATGTGCCGAAGACTCAGTAAAAGATCCGCCAAAGCCCAAGAGGGTTTGGTATTTAATTTCCGGGTCGATGATAATTCGCGAGCTTGAATCGCTCGTGGAAAATTCCGATTTCTGCTGAAGTTGGTCACCCTCCGCCGAAGTTTGGTATACAGTTAGTTTCAATGATTTTTCAGAATCACACGCCATCAGCACAAGAGTTAATCCGGTTATAAGCAGGGGTTTTTTCACGTTTTTATCTCATTTGCTTGATAGGCGGATAGGCAACATCCTTCAGCAAGGAATCAAGGTTCCCGCCATAGGTTTTATGGATAGCATACCCGTCACGGGTTAAGCCTTTGAAGCGTTCATTATCGACGAGTTTCCAAAGGGCAAACTTGGCTTCTCCCTCAAGTGTGAACAGTCCAAAATGGTTTTCTGAACCTTGAGGGTTAGAAACGTCTTTCCATTTTTCATCAAAAGCTTCAAAATAGAAACAGGCAATTCCCTCTTTTTTGGTCCACTTGCGCATTTGCTTGTAGTATAGCCCTTGTTTGTACTCGTCGCAGGCCATCGAACCATCTAACCCGTAATGCTCATTCGATACGCTGGCCCATCCTGTCTCACCTATGTGCAGACTCTTTGTGCTATCGATGCTATGGACGTATTTGGCCGTGTTGTAGTATTGTTTTTTGGCATAGAGGAATGCCCGCTTCATGGCGTGCTTAATGGCTTTGTCCTTACTGAGGTGCATTTCAGACTCCAATACTCCCCAAAATACGGGGTGATAATGGGTGTCGTGCATGGGGTAAGTATGCAGGGAGACATAATCTACCGCGCGAATGAGTTTCTCCAAATCTTCGCAATGATAGCTTGTGTCGCCACCGCCCCAGGAAGCAAAATTGTCGGAGCTCGTAATCCACAGGTCTTTGTCAAGCTTACCAGCTTTTTTCAATTCCTGAAGGTGATTCACCCAACGCAGAATGATGCGCGGTTGCACAAAATAGCTGGTGGCCCATTTTACCATGGCTTCATTTCCAACGGCGATGATTTTTACAATATCAGGGTAGGCATTGGCTAACTGAACTGCCCGCTCTATTTCGGCACTATTGGCCACTTCGTTTTCTGCGTCGTGGTTCGGTGGCAGATCAGTCCAGGCGTTTTCGCAATCAATCCATGCACCAAGCATCACGTACATTTCGAACTGCTCGTTTTCTGCCTTCAATTCGCGGATTGCCTTCAACAGATTTCCAGCTTGTGCATAATGGGTATTGTAGGTGCGGAGGATTTTTACCCCCATGGCCGACAAGAGTTTTACATCCTCCTTGAGTTGCTCAATTGTAGGTTGAATTTCTCGTGTTGTGTCCCGGTAACCGCCATACGCCATAGCAAGGTATTCCGGATTACTTAATATATCTGCTGCTGTTTTGGTCTTGTTCATTGGAGCTGTATTCTTTTTACTGCTCGGGGCATCGCATCCAAAGAAGATGCAGCTAAGCAGGAATAAAAGAGAATATGATTTCGTCCGGTTGAGCATTTCATTATTTCAATATGGCTTGATCTACCTGCACATTGATTTTCGCGATTTCTCCACTGCGGCAAAAGATTTTGGAGCTTGTTTCCGCATCCAGAATCAGCGAGTCGCTATCTTTTTTGCTTCCATCCGTAAACTCAATGCTGAGGTGGTTTTTATCGGCCAAATGGTATACAACCAAGACCTGGCAATAGGTGAATGCCACCGAGCCCTGATCCAATTCAATGGATTTGTGGTTTTTGTGCAAATCGACATATTCAAAGACTCTTGGCTTTATGGTAAACTCGGTTTTCTGCAAAAGACAAGGGTTGAACTGCAATTGTCCTCCTTTAACAAAGGTCCCCAACTCACCAAAGCGGCAAAGAATATCTTCCTTCACCTGTCCGGTCATTCCGGGCTGTTGAGCGCCTTTGCCGGCAGGAGTATGGGAGTATGGATCCGTTGGGAATGCGCCATAAAGTTTTGGGGATTTATGGACTCCCAAACCGGCATAGATCTCATAATAATGCTCAAGCAAGCGACCAATGGTTTCGGCGGATTCTTGCTTTTCGATGGCTTCAATACATACTTCCTGCACCGCCAAGGAAAGTTTAGAAACCATGTGCCAATAGATGGAGCCAAGTCCTTCATAGCCATAAAACGTTCCCGAGCGTCCGGTAAATGCTTTATGGTTAAAAACCTTTTCGAAGGTGGCTAAAACACTTGTTCCATCTTGCTTGCTGAGTGCAGCGAATTCAGTTTGCTCTAATTCGTTCAGGGCAGTCTTAACGTCTTCTGCATTTTTGAAGTTTCCATTAAAATGGTAGGCTCCAAAAACATCTTTGGTTATAAGACGGTCGTTTCCTTTTTCAACCAGAGCGCTCAATAGGGCCGAAGCTTCTACATCCTCTTTCGGAATGGTATTTCTTCCCATAAAGCCCGCAAGCTCTTTCTGCGGATAGAGCAAGTAGCTGTATTGGTCCTCTCTGAATAAGGCACTCGCTTTGAGTGCATCTAATACAGCTAAGGCCTCTCTTGGCGGCAAATAGCCCGAACTTAAAACGGCAACTTGTCCTTCGAGCATCTCACTCAAATACGAGATGGAAATCTCTTTTTTGTTAGTAACGGTGAGTAGGTTATAGGCATGATACAAACCATCTTCGCGTTTGTTAGCTTGAATGGTATGGTCGATGAATTGAAGGCTAAGCGAAACAAAACGGTTCAATCCATTATAAGAAACGGTGCGTTTTTCGCCCCAGAAACCACGTTTGTAGATATGTTCACGGTAGTGACTGCCCGCCTCGCCAACTGCATCAAGAATTTTTCTTCTGTCTTCATCATTGAAAGATCCATCAAGCAAGCCAATGTTTTCCTGGAAGGTTTCGCGAACCTTTTTATAGAAGATGATGAGCTCATTCGAAAGGGCAACACGTTCCGTTGATTTATCGGCAATTTGTTTCTGGAAGAAGACCAAAAAGCGGCGCAGGTAGTACAAGGTGACCATCGACATGCCATTTCCAACCAAAGCGTTATTCGCATCATTCCACTCAGGCCTTTGGGTATTCATCCAAATACCGCCTTCAGGAACAAAATTGGACAGTTTTGCAAGCACCGTGGCCAGGACCTTTTCAATAAAACTGACCTTATAGATTGCGCCATGCTCGTCTTGAATCAGAGCCGCATCTGCACCAATTAATTTTCTGCGTTCACGGATACTATGGTCCAGCTGCGCATTGAAGGTGATGGTATCCTTCGGGTTCTTCAGAATGTCTGAATAGCTTTTTATCTGATAAGGAACATTCGCATAGACAAAACATTCCTCATTGAAATAGCCTTTTAAAGTAGAGGGATAATGCTTGTCGAGGAGCTCAAAAAGTTCCAGTAAGTAGATGATTTGGTGATCACCCCAGTAGCCGATATACGACCAGGGATTATCTGGCTCGATGGTTTCCCAATCAAATCCATCCTTGGTTACACGGTAAGGGTTATAGCCTTCGAAAGTGGAAGCATTCAAGAATTTATGAATCATGCTTTCTGTGAAAGCAGGGAAGGACTGCGCTAATGCCTCCCAATTCTGAAAAATATCGCGCCAGTTTCCTTCGTAGTCGAGAATTTTAGACCCATCGATTTCGCTTCGGGTATTGATGGAGAATTTGTTCCATGGCCGACTAGGATCCCCGTGGCGTCTGCTGAATTTTAAAGGGAGATATTCCAGGCAAAGTCTTCTGAAATCATTATCGGTAGCGGAATCCGCCACTTTTTTCAAGTCAAAAAAGGAAAAGGTTTCATGTAAGGTGTCAACTGCTTTTTGCTGCCTTTGGTACACATCCTTATTGGCCTTTTGCAGGTATTTTACGAAGTCCCATTTTTCGACAACATAATTATTGTCGAAGAGGCCACCCCGCATGATATTAAACAGGGTATTGGAAAAATGCCGCGCATCTTTCACCTTGTCGGCAGTGAGTTGAAGCCCATCAGCCGAACCGTTGAATTCAATTAATCTTTTTGTGCCAAGTTGGATATTGTCCTGAACATCCTGGTTCAAGTCTGGATTATGTGCAATGGTATGGATGAGCTCAGCAATAGCACGGTGGTCTTTATTGACATCAGCTAGGATGGTCCACTCTTTCTTTTCTTCTGCCTTCAGCTGAAGTTCCGCGTGAAGGAAATAAGCTCCTTTTTCGGCTTTGATATCAATTTCCTGATGCAATGGCAGGCCTTTTCTAAAGCCGTCAAGTTGAATGCTCGACAAAAGATGCACCGGGTTCTCAAAACCATACGACCAAGCGATATTGGCTTTCAGTGCTTCACTTGGTTCGGCTTTGTCAACAATAATCGCGCTCAGGGCGTAAAGTCCTAAGCCGGTTTTCTCCGCCAATTCGTTGCGTTTATAGGCATCGACAAGATTGCTGGTACTGTTCTGTAAATCATCGCCTACAGATGCTGGTAGAATATTTTGGATTCCATCAACAAGCGAAACAGTTACCTCATTTCCTGAAAGATTCTCGAGACTTGAAGTTCTTACAAATCCAAACCTATTGCTGAATGACCAGCGGTAACGGAAGCTCAGTCCTAAATCATGATTTATCTCCTCAAATATGATCTTGTTGCCATAAATGCTTTTGTAGAGGTTTCTTGTAGTGGAATAATAACCATCGGAACGAATGGAAAAAGGCTCCCAAAGTTGAATCTTTCCTTCACTATGCACACGGAAAATGCTCTTGCAGCCGGTAGTCTCTGCAGACTCGGTTATTTTATCATCCGTATAGTAGGGAAATAGAGAATAGTCTGAATTCTTCCTGCCTGCTGTTAATCCTCCATTGCTGGAAATGAACATCCAATGATTTGAATCGCTCACGAGGCTCATAAAAAAAGGACGCATCAAATCATGATTCGAAATTTTAAAAAACTTCTCTCCTTCAATGATGACGCGCTTGAAAGCTACTTGTGTTTCTGATGCTTCTGTAACTGAACCTGACATTTAGGTGTTATTTTTCTTTGTATACCCGAACATAATCAACTACCATGGAAGTAGGAAAGTTTGTGTTGTCGCTTGGCGATCCTGCAAAACTTCCTCCCACGGCAACATTCAATATAAGGAAGAAGGGCTGGTTATAGACCCATTCTCCTCTGAAACTTGAAGTGCGAATGCTTTTATACAGGTTGTCGTTTACATAAAAGTCGATATACTCTTCGCCCCATTCAACCGCGTAAACATAGAATTCATCCTGGAAACTTCCTGTTTCAAGACGGTATGAATTGGTTATAGCATATCTGCCAGAATAACCCGGTCCGTGCAAACTTCCATAGGTCACAAAAGGATATTGTCCTTTTTGCTCCATGATGTCGATTTCGCCACACTGTGGCCATTCAACGGTATTGATATTTTCACCAAGCATCCAGAATGCTGGCCAAATTCCTTGACCTCCCGGAGTTTTGATTCGTGCTTCAAAACGACCGTACTTCTGACTGAATAGCCCTTCTGTTTTGATGCGTGCAGAGGTATAATTGCCTGACTTTTTTAAGGCAGTAATCACGAGGTTACCTTCGCCATCCAGCGCAATATTTTCAGGTTTATCCGTGTAGGACTGCAGCTCATTATTCCCCCAGCCATTTGTTCCGGTTCCTAAATCGTAGGTCCATTTGCTGGTGTCTACAGAACTCCCGGCATTACCGTTGAATTCATCACTCCATACCAGATCGTAAGAGCGATCAGGTAGGGTTGGGTTTGGGTCCTTATTGCATTGAGTTAAGCCAAAAACGGCCAGAATAAATGGAAGGACCTGTATATGTCGGTATATATTTAATTGCTTCATGATAGAGATCAAATCGAATTACTTATAGAAGTAGATATTGTCAAGATAAAAGTTGGGCCCATCTGTAAGAATCAGGGCGCCTAAATTGTTTTTTTGATTGCTAATATTACCGCCTAGAGGGATGTCGAACGATTTCCAAACACCAGCTTGGAACCCATTCATATTGACACGGTAGTCTTTGTCATCTCCCTCGGGAAATCCATTAAAGACATTTGTTTCTATTGTTTTATTGGCACCAATATCGCGAATCTGAATCCCAATACTGGTCGCTGGATTATCTACATAAACATCGACATGAAGAAATCCATATCCAGTTGCATCGACCGTATTGTCGAACATAATACCTGTAAAATTATTCGAGGTATACTGCAAAATATCTCCATTGGTGGTTTGAATCAAGCTGGTTACTGTTGTTGATCCGCCGAATCCTGGTGTATAGTTAATCCCTGTCACGCTGGTATACGCGTCGCTGAAAATGGATTTTACATTGCCCGGAGCCCTTGTTGGTGTTGGAGCTTGCGGGAAATTCCCGAGCGACTCGATGCTCAATTTTCCTTCAGATGGAACTCCACCTAATGTGGCCGTGATATCTGTTTTGCCGGATGTCTTGATAGAAATAATTCCTAGTGGACTAACTGAAGCAACGGCCGTATCAGAAGAAACAAAAGAATAATAATGAGGTGCGGCAATCACGGTAACATCTTTGCCATTCTCCAAATTACTGGTCTGATTAAGTCCGCTAAGCGTAATTGAAGATCCTGTGAAGGTTTTTATTGAACTGGCAGCTCCTCCATTGATTTCAGAACGCACCTGGCGCTGTGTTTTGAATTTTTCATACTTGATTTCATCAAACCACAAAGTATATCCCGAACCATTGGTTCCCTGGGTTCCAGCGGCGAACCAAAATACACCTCTTTCCTGCGTCAGTTTAGAAGGGTCGGGAATAGGTATGATTACTTTAGTCCAGTTGGTTGAGACATTCACGTCGTTCAGGGTAACCTGGTACTTATCTCCGAGATAATCAATTCCAAGACCAGCGCTTCCAAGAGAAACTCCCTGTGAGGCTTTTACATAAAAGGTCAGGGCATTATATCCTGTTAGGTTTCTGCCTGCTCCTTCAACGCGAAAAATTGCGCCGGCATAACTTCCTCCGGGGTCAGTGGCATTTGGCACATCTATGCGGATGGATGAAAAGCTTTCAAAACCTTCCGTTTGGTCTACGGAAAACACATCAGGCTTGGCATCGGCAAATGGGAAATAAAAATCAGAGCCCATTCCGATGAAATCGTCAGTAAAGACTTCAGCAGTCGTTGGGAAAGTTGGTAAAACAGCATCATCTGAGGGAGTTCTTTCACAGGCCGTGATAATGGCCAGAGAACTGATCGCCAGAAGAATATATCGTTTTTGTGGAGTAAATGACTTCATGTTATTAGTTTAAACGGTGAGGGTTTAGCGGCTTAAATTAATTTGTACATAGGTGCGGATTTCCCATTCATTGCCATTGGGGTATCCCGGAGCAGTTGGGTCTGGAACCAATACTCCCGAGGTATTTAAGGCGTAAGCCGGTGCATAGCGGTTCGAGTATTCATTCAATGTGCGGTAGGTAGCACGGATTCCTATTTGGGTTCCAGGTAGCATAAACCAGTCAGGTTTGCTGATGGAATAGGAGAGGTCACCAATTAACTGCACTGGGAATGTTAAGTTGAAATCGCGGTGGTAGTCAAACGGACCCCAATCGTTGAATTTGGCAATGGTGGTCAGTTTCATCTTTTTATAGATGGTGCGCACATCAATACCATAACGCTGAATGGTTCGGGTATCATTACCATTGGCCTGCCCGTTTCCAACCAGGATATTTCCGATGATACCAAATTCAGGATTGATTTTAGAAACCATCCGGATATTGGCTTCCCAAAGGTCTTGGGCAGGGGTAGAACCAGGAAAAACAAAGGTGGTACGGCCATTTCCAAGGATACCAATGGCGGCATCCTGAACGGTTGGTAAATGGCGGTACACAAACCCAGCGCTAATGGCAAATGGTGCATCTTCCATTCTGTCGTTATCCCATTCATACATCCAGGTAGCTGGTGTTGGGTCGTAGGTAAGTAAAAGTTCTCCCGCAACAGTTTCACGGTTGCCACGAACAGAGAATGGATCGCTTAAAATGTTTCTCGGACGTGCCGGTGCGGATAAGGTGGATGAAATAGGACCTGCAAGTGGTTTTTGATACAGGAAGTTTGGTGCAATTTGGAAATTACCCATATTGACCGTGAATCCTGTAAGGGCATTGTACATATTTCCGCTACCTATATCTTTTAGTCTCCACCCGGTAAAGGTTTGCGTTTGATCCCATCCGCCATTGGCGACCAGTCCCATATAAGAAGCGAGTCCGTACCAGCGGAATTTCCCTACCATATAGGTAAGCTTAACTTTTCCTCCCCAGTTATCGCTGCTTTGAATGCGGTCTTCATAAACGACTTCGTCGCTAATCAACTGGAAGGTTCTTCCGTTTAATGGCTGACCTCCCCAGATACCCCCTATGTCAAAGGTCAATTTCTCCATCTTCTTGCTGATTGCAAGCGTGGCACGACGGGTTTTAGGTACCGGCACAGCAAAGGAACTCTGTAAGTTATTTCGTTGGGTAATGTCTTCATGAAAGATACCCGTCACATCGAGTCCGGCAATCTTTCTTCCATACTTAACTAATACAGCAGGGTTAGCTCCCCACCATAGCTCTGGGCCAAAGGCAATCTTGAGTCCTTTGATGGCTTTCTTTCCTGTAAACTCAAAGCCTGAAGGAGCATTCCCATTATAGATATCGATGTTAGGTCCGTAGTTCGCTTCAGGATATAAACCAAAAAAGTCGCCTTCATAACCCCAGTGATAATGCCCTGTACGGTAAAAGCCTTCAAGCTTAAAATCTTTGGCATCCCAGGTATAACTTGCCCGGTATAGTTGAACACGGTTATTGGAGTTCATTTGCAATGGACCATTTGCGGTTATGACCGTAATCGGCCTGCCGCGGTTCTCATAAAACACTTCATCGATAGGGTTGGTCGCCACATTACCCAATACATTGAACTGCACATTCGCTCTCATATTGGAAGTGGGGTTGGCCGTTACACCTATATTAAAGGACTGCATATGATCGAATCCCTGGCTTGAAGGATAGGTTGTCGCTCCTGAATTGGAGGATTGCGGTGTTGAGGTAAGAAAACCGCCTGTATAATAGGTATTGAAATTGGCTTGCAAATCACTGAAGTAGAGTTTGCCATTGCCCAGGGATTGCAAGGCAGCCTTATCTCCTCTGGCCTTTAGGGTGGCATCAAAAGTTGAAATGTTTTCAAACTGTTTGATGACCATGGGTCCTTCGGGCGAATAAGGATTAATAGCATGAACTTCTCTTAAGGCATAGTAGGCTGCTCTTGGGTAGAGCTGGTAAGTGCCTTTTTCATTGGTTGGTCCTTTGGCACAGATACCAAACCACTCCTCATTCATATTATTCTCACCTTCTTTAAAATCGTTTTGGTAACCACCATTCGACCAGGAAGCCTGAGTATTATGAATATCTAAGTCGATGGTTTGTCCTGTTTTCCACCATCCATCGCTAAACTGAAAGGTGAATCCGCCGAGCACGTTATTGTTATTGCCAATTCCGTCGGCATTCGAATAGATATGTTTCCAATTGCTCACTAATACATCTGCCTGGTAAGTTTGATCCTCCTCATTGGCAATGGCATTGAAAGCGTCTGAACCAAACTCGGTAAGCACTACCGGTTTATTAAATTCCTTTTTCACCCTATCAAACATGTCGGTAAAGGTTTTACCTCGGTATGCATTGATACCTAAAATGTCGATGTCTTGGCAATGTTCCGCGATAATTTGCAGGAAGAGCAAGTCGCCATTACAAATTGCCACCGGGTGGGTGCTGCTAATTTGTTTCATGGCAACAGCTGCCTCATTAAATAACTTATAGAGATGGATAGCATCCTTTGTAGTTTGTCGATTTTCTAGCGGGATATCTTCAGTCTCCGCTCCACGCCAGAAAAGACCATAGTTGTTTTCATTTCCAAGCAGGAAAAGGAGGAGGCCTGGAGTATTTTGGTACTCTTTAACCATGGCTGTTGTTTGTTCCAAAAGCTGGGAGCGAACTTTTGGATTCGAGTAATCTGTATTTGGGAACCAGTTTCCGTCAAGGGTCAGCCCGTAGCGACCAAAGGAATGGTTTAGCATGGTATAGATGCCATGTTCCTCATAGATATACTTAATCCATTTGGCAGGGACACCTGTATACATGCGCACAGCATTCACCCCCATGTTTTTTAATAGCGACATTTCAGCATCCAGGGCAGACTTTATCAGTTCGTCCTGCTGATTCCATAGGCTATAATTGTAATTGGTGCCGATAGGAAAATAATCCCAGTTCATTCCATTAATGAAAAAGGGACTGCCATCAACGCTTAACTGAAAACCCGTTGCTGTTTGAATTACCTTAACCTCTCCCTGACCTAAAGTGGTGGTTTGGGCAGATTGGCTAATTTCTATCAGCGGGTTATTGGGGATGTTGTTTTCCGGTCCGGATAATTTTTCGCCCAGAGCAAAAAAGGGAAAACTCAGTGAGGCGATAATTGAAAAAAAGTAGCGGAACATTGCGTAGAACTATTTTGGTGGATTACGAATATAGGAACTTTTGGTAAAATAAACCATAAGTTAAAATTTGCCCTGATACAGGAGCTCTCAGGTAGTTAGTAAGTCAATCAGTTTTTTAAAAACCATGCTGAGCCGCAGAGATTTTGATCAACCGGGAATATGGAAAGGAGGCTTTATTACAACTAAGGTATTAAACCTAAAGCTCGAATGCAAAACCTTCTTTGCGCAGATGATTATACCTCTCCTCATCAAAAGAATAGAGTTTGGCAGGACGGTGCGAAACGTTTTCTTCGAATTCATCCAAAGGGGTGAGGAAATTCATTCGGAGGATTTTCTTTCTGAAGTTCGGTTTGTCGAAAACCCGATCTAAAAGAGCTTCATAGAGCGTTTGTAAATCAGCCAGTGTAAATTTTTTAGGAAGCAATTCGAAGCCAACAGGACGATAGCGTACGCGTCTTTTTAAGGTTTGAATTCCTTTATCCAAAATGAGCTGATGATCAAAAGCCAGGTCTGGAAGATCCTTTATGCTGAACCATCTGGTTGATTTTGCCCAGGAGGAGGCGACAGGATGATAATTATCTGTTTCCACCAGGGAGTAATAACCCACGGTAACCACCCTACCCAAAGGATGACGATCAATCTCATCAAAGGTGAAAAACTGTTCCATGAAAATTCCATTAAGCCCGGTGAGGTTTTCAAGGATATGATTCGCAGAAGCGGCCAAATCTGATTTTGGATGAACCAAATCACCGATTAATGCCCATGCTCCACGAAAAGGTTCTTCATTGCGCTCTACAAGTAGTACCTTCACTTCGCCTTCATGGTACCCAAAAACCACGCAATCCACCGACAAACCGAAGTTAAAGTATTCGTCGAGTGAAGTGTTTTTCTCTGTTAAGAAATAGGAATTTGGATTGTTCATGAATTACAAATATACAGGATACAAATAGGACAAAACTTTTCTAAATATACTTATAGTGTTTTGTACTTTAAGTTTTTTTTTCTTTATTTGATACAATTTAACAGATAATTAATATGAGAAACATTCTACTTTTCTGCCTGCTATCTCTTGTAGCGAAAGTTGGCATAGCGCAAAATGCCCCTGTAGATTTTGAAACAGGTGGTAATGGAGGTTCATGGACATGGACAACCTTTGAGAATGACGACAATCCAGCTTTAGAGATTGTGGCCAATCCGAATCAAACGGCTCCTAATACGAGCGCCACAGTGGCGAAATTTACCGCCAGAGCTACAGGCAAGCCATGGGCCGGTTGCGAATCACAACATGGCGCTGACATCGGTACCTTTACTTTGGATGCTAGCAATTCCACTATCAAGATTATGGTGTATAAAACTGTAATCAGCGACGTAGGTATTAAACTTGTTGAAAATGGCGGAGGATCTTTAGGTGATCTTAAAGTAGCCAATACCAAAATCAACGAATGGGAAGAGCTAAGCTTTGACTTTTCTTCCATGCAAGGAATTCAATATGATCAAATTGTAGTTTTCCCTGATTTCCAAACAAGAGGAGCTGAGACCGTCTCTTATTTCGATAACATCACTTTTGGAGCGGCAGTTGCCATTCCAGAGCCAACTGTGGCTGCAGCAGATCCAACAGCAGCTCAAGCAGATGTTATTTCTATTTTTAGCAACGTGTATTCCAATGTTATGGTCGACACCTGGAGAACAGCTTGGTCAAATGGTGTTTTAGCTGATGTTCAAGTTGCAGGAAACGATGTGAAAAAATACTCGGCATTGGATTTTGTTGGTATTGAGATGGTAGGGGCTAATTCGATTAATGCTTCTTCTATGATTTCCGTAAACTTCGATTTGTGGACACCAAACTCTACAACCTTTAAAATTAAGTTTGTTGACTGGGGTGCAGATAATGCCTTCGGTGGTGGTGATGATTCAGAACATGAAATGGTATATAATAATGTAAACCAAGAAGAATGGGTGAACTTTAGTATTCCATTGTCTGATCTAACGGGCTTAAAATCAAGCGAACACATTTCTCAAATCATTCTTTCTTCGCAACCAACAGGTTCAAGTATTATTTATGTGGACAATATTTATTTCAGCAAAGCAATTACTCTAGCTGAACCAACTGCTGCAGCAGCAGATCCTAACTTCGATGCGGCTAATGTAATTTCTCTCTTCAGTAATAAATATACGGACGTTACCGTAGATACCTGGAGAACAGATTGGTCATCGGCTGTATTAACCGATATTCAAATTGCAGGGAATGATGTGAAGAAATATTCATCAATGGATTTTGTTGGAATTGAGGCAGTAGGTCCAAACCTTATTGATGCTTCAGATATGGATCATCTCAATTTTGATATCTGGTCTCCAAATTCAACCCTCTTTAAAATTAAGTTGGTAGACTTTGGTGCAGACAAAGCTTATGGTGGTGGAGACGATACGGAGCATGAGCTTTCGTTTAGCGCACCAGCAACTGAAGAGTGGATCAACTACCGTATTCCAATGTCTGACTTCACCGGACTTACCAATACCTCTAATATTGCCCAAATTATCATGGTATCTGAGCCAACAGGAACAAGTGTAGTTTATTTGGACAATATGTTCTTTAGCAAAGGTCCTGGAACCTCAGTTAAAAGTGTAAATGCCGTAAATACTTTCGATGTTTATCCTAACCCAGCTATGGGAAGTGTAAATATTGAAGTAGTGGCAAACCAAGGAACTGTATTGAGCTATGCTATTATCAATATGCATGGACAAACCATGGTTGCTGAAGCGGTTAATGCAAAAGAATTTGTAAAATCAGTTTCAACAAGCGGTTATGCGCAAGGTGTTTACATGGTAAACATTGTTACAGATAACGGAACTGTTACGAAACGATTAATCATTCAATAAGCTATTAATAACCTACGATTGAAATGGGTCCCGGGAAACTGGGGCCTTTTTTTTGTCTTGGGACGTTCAATGAGAAACAATGAAAAGCACCTTGTTTATTAATTACAATCGTCTTACCTTTGCCGTCCTTTAAACACAATTATTAACAAAGAGCTGTGAATACCCTTAGTTATAAGACAATTTCGGCCAACGCTCAAACCGTTCAGAAGAACTGGTATGTAGTAGACGCAGAAGACAAGACCTTAGGTAGGCTATCTTCTGAACTGGCAAAGATCATTCGTGGTAAAAACAAACCTGATTTCACACCCCATGTGGACTGTGGAGATTACGTGATTGTAATCAATGCAGAGAAGGTTAAACTTACCGGCGACAAAATGAATGCAAAAGAATACCAAACCTACTCAGGTCACCCTGGTGGACGTAAGGTAACTTTGGCAAAAGATCAATTGAAAAGAAAACCGATTTCCTTGGTTGAGATTGCGGTGAAAGGCATGTTGCCAAAGAACCGTCTTGGCCGTCAGGTGTTCGGAAACCTTTTCGTTTATGAGGGCAGCGAGCATCCGCACGCAGCACAACAACCTAAAGAAATTAAATTATAATCGATTATAATGGAAGTGACCAACACATCAGGCAGAAGAAAAACAGCTGTTGCCCGGGTTTATTTGACTCCCGGAGAAGGCAAGATTGAAATAAACGGCAAAGAATTGTCGAACTATTTCCCTTCGCCGCTGCTACAGTACGAGGTAACCCTTCCTTTCAACAAAACTGAAAACCTCGGAAAATATGATGTTAAAGTGAATGTTGATGGTGGCGGTTTTACCGGACAAGCGCAGGCGATTCGCCTGGCCATCGCGAAAGCACTCGTGGAGATTAATCCTGAGTACCGCGGAACATTGAAACCAGACGGACTTCTTACCCGTGACTCGCGCATGGTGGAAAGAAAGAAACCTGGACAAAAGAAGGCCAGAAAAAGATTCCAATTCAGCAAACGTTAATTTTTACCACGGAAAAACATGTCATCAAACATCAATATTCAGGAATTGTTGGATGCAGGCGTTCATTTTGGACACCTCACCCAAAAGTGGCATCCTAAAATGGCTCCATTCATTTTTATGGAGCAAAATGGGATTCACATCATTGATCTGAACAAAACAAAAGCGAAACTAGAAGATGCCCAGTCTGCGATTAAAAATATCGTAAAATCTGGTCGTAAGGTAATGTTCGTAGCTACGAAGAAACAAGCAAAAGAGCTTGTTGCAGCAGAAGCAGAACGCGTTAAAATGCCTTACGTTACAGAAAGATGGTTGGGTGGAATGTTAACTAACTTCGCAACTGTTCGTAAATCTATCAAGAAGATGCAAACCATCGACAAGATGAATACGGACGGAACTTTCGCCAATATCTCAAAGCGTGAGCGCCTACAATTCGAACGTGAAAGAATTAAACTTCAACGCGTTTTGGGTGGTATCGCTGACCTTAACCGTCTGCCTGCAGCTCTTTTTATCGTAGACGTGAAGCGTGAGCATATTGCAGTGAAAGAAGCGATGAAATTGAACATCCCAGTTTTTGCTATCTGTGATACCAATTCAGACCCAACTCCAATCGATTTCCCAATCCCAGCTAATGACGATGCGGCGAAATCAATCTCTGTCGTAACCCGTTTATTGACCGATGCTATCATCGAAGGCTTGAACGAAAGAAAGAAAGAGAAAGACGAGATGGAAGCTCAAAAACAGGGCGAAGAGGCAGCAGCCACCAAAGAAGACTCAGCAGAAAAAGCTGAAGCATAATTTTTGATTTTTAGAAAACGGAAATTTTAGAATGAGCGTTAATATCACTGCACAGGACGTAAACAAACTTCGCCAAATGACAGGCGTGGGTATCATGGATTGTAAAAAAGCCTTGATCGAAGCAAATGGAGATTTTGACGCAGCTGTTGACATCCTTAGAAAAAAAGGTCAAAAAGTATCTGCAAACCGTGCTGGACGCGACGCAGCTGAAGGAGTGGCTATCGCCTTGACTTCAACTGACGGAACAACCGGTGTTAGCATTGAGTTGAATTGCGAAACTGACTTCGTTGCGAAAAACGAAGAGTTTGGTGGATTCGCTCACAAAATTGCTGAGTTGGCTTTGGCTCAACAGCCAGCCGACGTGGATGCACTTAAAGCATTGACCATCGACGGACGCAGTATTGCTGATCACATTACCGACATGATCGGTAAGATTGGTGAGAAAATCGAATTATCGAAATACATCCTTGCTAAATCTGAAGGAGTTGTTTCTTATATCCATAGCAATAAGAAAATTGCTGTTTTGGTTTCCTTGAACAAAGCACTTAACGACGCTATCGAAGCAGCTGGAAAAGACGTGGCTATGCAAATTGCAGCCTTGTCGCCAGTAGCAGTTGATAAAGACGACGTCGATGCTGAAACGGTAAAACGTGAAATCGAAATCGGAAAAGAGCAAGCACGTGCTGAAGGTAAACCAGAAGAGATGCTTGAAAAAATTGCCATGGGTAAATTGAACAAATTCTACAAAGAAAACACCTTGTTGAATCAAGATTTCGTAAAAGACGGATCTGTAACCATCAGCAAAATGTTGGACAATGTAGAAAGCGGACTTACAGTTAAAGCTTTTACCCGCACACAAGTGGGTTAAGGAGTATACACCTTATACGAAACCCCGATTCTCTTGAGAGTCGGGGTTTTTTTGTGCGCCAAGGCCAAGGCTGAGATTTAGGTTGAGTGAAAACTTTAGTCACTTCAAAGGGTAAACTCTTCGCTTTGTGAAAAGACATAATCGTAAGTGACATGCCTAATTTTAGTCACTTCGAGCTTAGCCCGTCCTGAGCGTGCCGAAG
>JALRIQ010000320.1 GCA_023277325.1 Bacteroidia bacterium
AGAATTTCAGACATGCTGCGAAGTTATGAATTATGTCCCGATAACTATCGGGAGAAGCGAAGGTGCAAGTTAATTGGAACGCAGTGGAAATTAACGAAGGAGGGTGATTTGTGAATTCAAAGTATGAGCCACAGTCAGTTCGAGTTTGTCGAGAACTTAGGGGAGAATAAAGTAAGAGGATGATTTATGATCAAGAAAGTAGAGGTCTTCGCCAACGCTGAAACAGATATGACAAACGAAGAGGGTTTCCAGAGAAACTATTTTTTTTGGCGCGGAGGAGCTGGGGCAAAAGAGTTTGGCCAGGTCATTCGTCAGTTCTTCAAGCGATGCCGCAGGAAATCATCCGAGGAATCAACAAATCAAAAGCAATCTTTTCTCCCCAGGCTTTTCGAGCGGTGCCCGATGCAAGCAAGGTAAGACCTTGCTTTCGGGATGGTCCACTGCCAATCGCCATACCTGACCCAAAGGCAGTGAGATAATCGAAGCTTCGTTTTTAGGCTGGTAATGCAAATCGAAAAAATGCTCTTTGAGGAAGTCATCGAAACCCGCGTCATCGCCGTTGTAAAGCTGCCTTAATTCATTTCGAAATTCGGGAAGAAGTATTTTCTGTTCAGCATCTGCATTGGGAAGAATTTCACTGGTTGCGCCGAAATAGGTGCAGAGGAAAGTACTGGTAGGAATTGGGGAACGGTCGACATGGAAAGAGTAGACATCGGTAGGAAATACCACAAACTCCTCATCTCGCTCGTATTGGGTGATAATATTTAAACTCGGGTCGGCACCAATATCGTGCAGGAGCTGCATGTCGCCAAGAATAAGGTCTCTGGCAATACTGCCTTCTGGAGAAAGCTGAAGTCCTTGCAATACTTCCAATTCCACCACATGGATATTTTCTTCGGAAGTAATCTTGGTCACTATTTCGTGAAAATCGCCAGAGAACGCGCGCTCCCAGCCCATGGCATTCATGCTGCCTTCAAAAGGGGTTTGAATCAGGTCTTCGAAGCTTTTTATGAGGAGCAAGGGCGAGCAGTTTATTACTAGAATGTGGCCTTAATTTGGGTTGACTTTTCTAAGATACGGTGAGTTTTACCATTCAATTCAAATTCACAAACCACATCAACCTCAATGTCAGGTCCCCATTTTGGGCCATTCTGAGAACTTCCCCTAATTGCCCATGAATATAGAGTGTTTATTTTGGTGAATTCTGTTTCCCATATTTCATCTCCATGAATAATGAAATGCTTTATTAAATGAATTGATTCTGGAATATCCTGACTATCAACCTCGATAATTGTGCTATTTGCATAAAGTGGACTTCCACCTGGCTCTGATATAGGCATAAAATCTCGACGTAAACTTGCAATCAGGTCTAAAGTTTTTGTTTCGAAAGTAATCTGCTCAGGACTTTGCCTGAGCTCATCTGCGAATGTTTGATGTTTTTCTTTTTTGCATGACAAGCAAGAAAGCAGGATGCATATGGCTATTAAAGAATTTTTCATATTAGAACCAGTTTCCTGCCTTCAAGTTATAGGATTTAATCCTGAATTTCAATTTATTAGGGTATTGATTTAAAGTAAGTGTTAGCGGCTTTTTTCTCTTACGATTTCAATGAGGGTTTGATTCAATCTTTCAGCCTCCTC
>JALRIQ010000321.1 GCA_023277325.1 Bacteroidia bacterium
TGATGATGCGATTGACCAGCCACAGCGAGGCCAGCAAAGCCAACACGCTGAGCCAACCATTCAAGCCAAAGCCCACCACTTGGTCTAGGGCATTGCGAGAGATCAACAAGCCCCCCAAAAAGGCAGCCAATCCCATGGCAACACCGAGCCAGGCGCCAATGACAGTAGGCACCATGGATAGCGCTAAGAGCGCATAGGTATTGCGGAGTACGCGGTTGCGTACTTGGACGGTACTGATTGAGCCGGTTTGGCCAAAGCCGTAAGAGTTCAGATCACTCATATTGACTCCTTCTTTTTTCATAGTTATTACAAGAGCCCATATAGGGCTGTTGTCAGTAAGTATAGACAAAACACCTAAATTTCAAGCCCCCATATGAAAGACCTACAAATTAAAGGCTTATGCCCTGTAAATTCAAGGGCTGAAGCGCAACCGCAACAGCGTGCGCCACAGAATCCAATTAAAGCGGAACTGAAAGTAGGAAGAAATGATGCCTGTCCGTGCGGTAGTGGTAAGAAGTTTAAAAATTGCCACGGTAAAGAATCCTGATGGCAAGCTTTGAAAGCCATATCGAGTATACGCTGCTGAAGCAAACTGCTACTCTGGAGGATATTAAGCAGCTTATCAGCACGGCCAAGGAAAGAGGGTATTATGGAATTTGTGTGGCACCTTATTTTGTGAAGGCTGCTGCGCGAATAATTCGTGATGAGGAACTCAAACTAAAGCTGATTACCGTAATTGGTTTTCCCTTAGGCTATAGTGCAGTGAGCGCCAAAGTGGAAGAGGTGAAGAAAGCCGTGATGGAAGGAGCCGATGAATTGGATATTGTGGTGAACCTTTCTGCCTTCTTTTCCAAGGATTTGGCTGTACTGAAAAATGATGTTCAAAGTGTCATTACAGCATGCCACCTTCATAATAAGAAAGCAAAAGTTATCCTGGAGACCGGAGCCCTTTCTGAAAAGGAAATGTTTAAATTAGCAGATATCTGCGTGGAAGCGGGGGGAGATTTTATTAAAACCTCAACAGGCTTTTATGAGCTTGGGGCGGAGCTAGATAAGGTAAAGGCACTCAAGGCCCATCTGCCAGCTAAGGTGAAAATTAAGGCCTCAGCAGGCATTAAGACCAAAGAACAGGCAGATGCATTTATTGCTGCTGGTGCATCCCGAATCGGAACATCCACAGCACTTTAATAAAAGACATGAAACGAATACTTTATTCACTTATACTGTTTATGCCTCTGGCTGTATTTGGGCAGGATAGCACCAAACAAGGTAAGGTAGTCGTGAAGGCTGATCCGAGAATCGATAAGATATTAAACCGCCGGGTAGAGTTTTATAATATTGACTCTACCACCCAAGGCTATCGTTTACAGATACTTTCCATAACGGATCGTAAAGAGGCGATGTTGGAGATGGAGAACTTTCAATTGAGGTATCCGGAAATTCCGATTTACCTAAAATATGACTCCCCAAATTTTAAGTTGAGAATTGGGGATTTTTCGGACAAAATTGAGGCGCATTATTGGTTTATGAAGTTGCAGCAGGATTACCCGCATCTCTTTGTAGTGCCCGATAAAGTGAATCCAAAACAAATAGAAGAGTGATTTTCTGAAAATCATTTTTAATTCTAATATCTCCGTACTATCTTTGCAGTCCTTTTAAGAAATCGAGCAATGGATTTGATAAAATTAGTTGAAGCAGAATTTGCTACCAATACTGAAGTTCCAGCATTTAACGCTGGTGATACAGTAACTGTATCTTACCGTATTAGAGAGGGTAGTAAAGAGCGTATCCAGCAGTTCCAAGGTGTTGTTATTCAACGCAGAAACAGCGGAATGAGTGAAACCTTTACAGTTCGTAAAGTATCGAATGGTGTAGGTGTTGAGCGTATCTTCCCTGTAAATAGCCCTTTCATTGAGAAAGTGGAAGTGAATAAAAGAGGTAAGGTTAGAAGAGCACGTCTGTTCTACCTTAGAAAACTCACTGGTAAAGCTGCTCGTATTAAAGAGAGAAGAGTTTAATCATCTTTTGCCAGAAAAATATAGCATCCCGGTCAACCTAATGGTTGACCGGGTTTTTTGTTTTTAAGCTAGTAGTAGGTGAACGTTTTATGGATTAACGTTTTACTCAGGTTGCTCGCCCGGGTTTCTAAAAGATCAGTCGCGTTGCCAACTTCGTCCTTTTTCAGAATCTCAACAAAGATGGTGTCCCGGTTTCCAGTGAGTACATCTTCTTCTATGCGCATATTTTCGCCTGTTATAGCAACCATATTCAAAATCTTCTGATTAGCCGTTAGCTGCATGTCTTGGTAGTGTTTTACTTCGGCTACTCTTTCTTCAAAGCTGAGGCTATCTATTTCAGTAATAATTTCATAAGCTAATTGATTCGGACGGGCATATTTGCGTTCATAGATATGGGTATGGTCCAGGAACTCTATCGTGCCATATGAGGTGTCTTCATACATGAGGTTAATCTCATGCCAGCCCGTTTTGCTGCCCCCCTTGATTGTATAGGTATAGTTGATAGCCATACTGCGCTGATTCTCCCGAGAACGGTTGAATACGAATTGCATAAAGTTTACGTGGCCATCTTCGGTATAGTCGTAAACCGTTCTGTAATTGAAGGCTCCGCTATCCAATGGCAATGAGTCAGAATAATTTAGGTATTTGAAGGTAATGAGCCTTTTTACTTCTCCTTGATAACCATAGCGTGCCAGATCGTTTTTGGTGCTTGAAGTTCCAGAGCAGGCGCAAAGGATTGCCAATAAAGGGAACAAGAAGATTGGTTTCATAGAAGGCAATATAATGGAAAAGCCCGTGAATTATTTTACCCCGCTAGGGATTAATGAATGGATCTCTTCTTCAAATTCATGCTTTCTGTGACGCGAAGGTGGAATATGGGCGCCCCCTTCCATATCAATTTCTGAGGTGCCATGAGTGAAACTGTTCATGTTGTTGAGATGGATGATGTATTTGCGGTGTACCTTAAAAAAGCTCTTGTTTTCCCGCAATAGTCTTTCGAAGTAGACAAGAGGTTTGCTCACCAAAATTACCTCTCCATTGCGCATGGTGAGGTGGGTATAGGGTATACATGCCATCGGCTTCCATCGGGACTTCAATTTCTATCATTCTATGAGAGCCCTTTTTGATCCAAGCAATTCTACCACTTAAACGTGAATGGCAGACTCCGCCTGCACTATCCTCGATAAGGTAGGTGAATTTATAGGAACTGCCTTCCGGGTCCATTTCCATGTCCATGATGGGTAAGTTCTGAAAGAGCCACTCGCTTTATCTAGTCTCCATATTATATCAGATTAGTCCGTCATATGCCATGAAAAAGAGGTAGTTGCACAGAACTTTAAGGTTGGTGAATTTTTTGTCCTCCAATAGGGTCAATAAATTTTCGTCCTCATGGGCGCGAAATTCGTCATCGACGGTGGGGTAGAGAACCGCCAATGATATGGCATAACCAGGTGTCGGTTTTGCCGTGGGTTAGGATACAGCGAGAAAGGTTATGGTCGTCTTTATCACGAAATCAAACCGTGTAAGACTGAGTTTCTTTTGTTGTACATCGAATTACCCCCTTGGTTGTGGTATACCAGAGTCCTCCATGGCCATAACGTATGCTTTTGGAGTAGGCAAAATCATTGGTAACCAGTGACTTCGGATGGCGACAGACCGTTTGCCAATTTCCAGGTTATAGCTGAAAATGCCGTTGTTGGTGCTTACCCATAACTTATCATCAAATCCCGATGAAAGTAGGACATAATTTCGGCTGAGTACCCAATCAGAGACTGGAATATCAATCAGACTATCGCCCCGAATTTCATAGATATTGCCGAGGAAGTTAAATGTATAAAGTCGCTTCCCTACCATTGTGATGACCTTTAGCGGCTTATTGCCCGCTTTTTGGCTCTCCATGTTTTGATATTCCTGACCATAGTAGCGGAAGATGCCTATCTCGGTGCACATCCAGAGGTAGCCCTTGTCGTCGAAATAAAGGTCGTAGATTTCATTACAAGGCAGGTTTTGGAAATCGCTAATCTGACGAAACTCGGGTGACTGCGCATCAAAAGGAAGAGTGCATCGCGAACCATACGTCGAATGTAGAAAATAATCGGCAATCAAAGACGCTCGGAAAGCATCAATAATGCAGCGCCGAAAGCAATGCCGCTCAGAAAGAGGTTCCAGTCGCGGGGTTTGATCTTCAGACTGCGGTCGGCAATAAAGAAAAATAAGAGCATGCCTGCCACAATACAGAGTTGTCCAACCTCAATTCCCAAATTGAATGAAAGCAATGGGAGTATAATTTCATCTTCTCTGCTTAGGATCTGGCGGAAATAGGTGGAAAAGCCCATGCCATGGAACAAACCAAAAACGAGTGCGGCGGTATATTTTAGTCGGTGTGCCGTTTGGTCGGGCTTACTGATGATAACATTCTGCAGGGCGGTAATGGCGATTGTGATAGCAATGATGAGTTCTACAATATCCTGGTCTACCTTTAATACATCAAGCGCCGAAAGGGCCAAGGTTAACGAATGCCCAATGGTAAAGGCAGTTACCAGAATCAGAATACGTTTCCAACTTTTGATATCATAGGCTGCACACAAGGCGATAATGAACAAGACATGGTCAAGCCCTTTGAAGTCGAGAATATGCTCGAGTCCGAGTTCTAGGTAGGTGTTGAAGGCAGACATCTTAGTTCAATAAAGTCCAATCCAGGCGGTCACCAATTTGCAAACCATAGCGTTCTGCGAGTCCTGCATTTACTTCCAATACGTATTTGGCTGGCGCGCTAGAAGGGATGGAAGTTTCGGAAAACGGTTTTGTATTGCGTTGAATTGTCACAATGCGTTGGTCTTCTCCAACAAAGATGATATCAAGGGGTATGATGGTATTTCGCATCCAGAAGGAACGCATCTGCACATCAGGGAAGATGAAAAGCATTCCTCGGTTTTCCTCCATTTTCTTGCGGAACATCAATCCCCGGGTAATGCCGTACTCATCGTCGACGATTTCAATTTCCAGGGTTTTAAGCGTATCCTTTCCGCGGCCAATTACCATGTTTGCCTCATGGGTAAAGGGCGGGTTTGGCTGCACATATTCCGGAGTTGGTGTTTTAGGTTTACGCGGGCTGCGCAGCGTTCCGTACATATAAAATGCACCAAACATCAGCAGCAACAAGAGCAGCGAGTAGGATATCCACTTATTTTTCATGCAAAGGCAAATTAAAAATTTCTTGAATAGGAACGACTAGCTTTTTCGTTTTTTCGCCTCATTTTTTGGGACTGGATCATACCCATGTGTTCCCCAGGGATGGCAATGTGAAAGCCGTTTAAGCCCCATCCATAAGCCTTTGAAAGGTCCCCATTCTTCAATGGCTTCTGCCGTATATTCCGAGCAGGTTGGATAATGCCGGCAGTTTTGACCCAGCAATGGACTGATCAAGTATTGATAGAGTCGGATGGGAAGAATAAAGAGGAACTTCAGCATGGGGATGGGTTCTGGGTGTCAGGTTACGGGTTAGAGATGCTGTGACCTGTAACCCGGAACCTTGTGCCCTTTATTTCAAAGCGCCAACCATGTCTTCCGGACGTACCCACTCGTCGAATTGCTCCGCGGTAAGTAGTCCCAAGTCGATAGCTGCTTCCTTGAGGGTTTTATTTTCTTTATGTGCCGTCTTGGCAATTTTAGCCGCGTTCTCATAACCGATATGCGGATTCAATGCCGTAACAAGCATCAGTGAATTGTTCAGGTGTTGCTGAATAACTGGGAGGTTAGCAGTAATACCAACAGCGCATTTTTCAGTGAAAGAAACGCAGGCATCTCCGATCAAACGAGCAGATTGCAATACGTTGGCAGCAATAACCGGTTTGAATACGTTCAATTCAAAATGACCTGTTGCTCCTCCCATTGAAACCGCTACATCATTCCCCATTACCTGAGCAGCAACCATAGTCATGGCCTCTGGCTGTGTTGGGTTAACTTTTCCTGGCATAATAGAAGATCCTGGCTCATTGTCTGGGATAACAATCTCACCAATTCCACAACGTGGTCCACTGCTAAGCATGCGAATATCGTTGGCAATTTTCATTAATGACACCGCCACACGTTTGAAGGCGCCAGAGAGTTCTACCATGGCATCGTGTGCAGCAAGCGCTTCAAATTTATTTGGCGCAGTTACAAATGGCATTTTGGTGAATTCAGCGATTTTGCTGGCTACCAAAACATCGTATCCTGCTGGGGTATTCAATCCTGTTCCAACTGCCGTTCCTCCTAAGGCAAGTTCTTTCACCATTTCTAAGGCATTGTTGATGGCTCGCATGCCATTATCAAGTTGTTGTACATACCCTGAAAACTCTTGTCCTAAGGTAAGAGGAGTCGCATCCATAAAGTGGGTACGGCCGGTTTTGGTAATGTTCGCAAATTCCTTCGCTTTTTTATCGAGGGTATCGCGCAAAAGCTGGATTCCAGGAAGCGTTACCTGCACCGTTTGCATATAGGCTGCAATGTGCATGGCAGTTGGGAAAGTGTCGTTTGATGATTGTGATTTGTTCACGTCATCGTTCGGATGCAATACCTTTTTTTCGTCGTTCAAAGAACCGCCGTTAAGTACATGAGCACGATAGGCTACTACCTCATTTACGTTCATATTACTTTGGGTTCCAGAACCTGTTTGCCAGATAACAAGTGGGAATTCGCCGTCCAATGCTCCTGTGAGAATTTCCTCACAAGCTTTAGAAATCAAATCGCGTTTTTCAGCGCTCAATACGCCCAGGTCATGGTTAGCATGTGCCGCTGCCTTTTTTAGGTGGGCAAAAGCATGGATGATTTCTTTCGGCATCGAAGCCTCTGGTCCGATTTTAAAGTTGTTACGTGAGCGCTCAGTTTGTGCTCCCCAATAGCGGTTGGCAGGCACTTTCACCTCGCCCATGGTATCGCGTTCTATTCTGAATTCCATTGCGTGTTACTTGATTTTTTAGTGCCGCGAAGATAGCCAAAACCGCCTCCACTAAAAAGAGATGACGCAAGGTTTTCGAAGGGTGAATGACGAAGGGCAGCGAATAGAATTGCGCGACTTAATCTCCGATTTTAAAGCTGGTCATGGTAAAGCTTCCACCAACCGCAACCTGCATCAAACTTAGTTTCGGAGCGGAAAAGTTCTAGTCCGCAGGCTTTGCATACATAGACTCCGGTATCTCATAGTTGGTCATACTCTCCGGTATAAGGAGCTTCAGTAGCTTTTTCACAGAGCACGGCATAGGCATCAGGCGATAGCTCTGCTTTCCAGGCTGAGTCGGATTTATGAATCATTTCTCCCCCGAAGGCCACAAAGCTTGTGGGTTGCATGGTATTGCTGCAGGCACTTAAAAGGCTGCCAATAAGCAGGGTATAGATTAATTTTTTCATGATAGACGTATTAAATGGCAAAAAAAAGCCCAAGGATTTCCCTGGGCTTCGTTTGATAAGGGTTAGATTAATGGAGAAGAACCTTATCAATAATGTGGATTACTCCGTTCTTTTGACGTACATCGTACGCGGTGATGTTGGCTGTATTGCCATTTTTGTCGGTAACCGTAATGTTTCGCGGACCATTCATCATAAAAGTGAGGTTTTCTACGGCAACGGTTTTTAAAGTTGCCTTGCCTTTACCCGCTTTAATTTCTTTTTCCAAAGCAGCGAAATCATAGTTTCCTGCCAATACGTGATAGGTGAGTACTGCGGTCAGTGTCGCCTTGTTTTCAGGTTTTAGCAGGTTTTCTGCGGTTCCAGCTGGAAGGTTTTCAAAAGCATCATTCACAGGAGCGAATACCGTAAAAGGACCAGCAGTTTAAGGTTTCTACCAAACCGGCAGTTTTAACAGCAGCAACAAGGATAGTGTGGTCTTTTGAGTTCACCGCATTTTCCACGATGTTTTTGGCAGGGTACATAATTTCCCCTCCAACCGCAGTTTGAGCGAAGGCAGTGCTGCCAGCAAATAAAAGAGCAACTGCAAATAAGGATTGTGTGAATTTTTTCATGGTAGGATTATTTTGGGTTGTTTGAGGATAGATACGCAGCATTCTTCCCTTTGGATTTCAGAATTGATAAAAAACTTTGAGGCCGAATCATTGCGCTCTTCATAAGGGCCAATCGATTGGCCTTGAAATAGCCTTGAATATGGA
>JALRIQ010000322.1 GCA_023277325.1 Bacteroidia bacterium
GTAGCGAATTCGATTTTGGTGAAAGTAAACCAAATCGGAACTTTGACCGAAACTATTGATGCGATCAATTTGGCAACGCGCCACTCGTATACCAATATCATGAGTCATCGTTCTGGCGAAACAGAAGATACTACCATTGCAGACTTGGCAGTAGCCATGAACTCAGGACAAATTAAAACTGGATCTGCCTCACGTACCGATCGTATTGCCAAATACAATCAATTGTTGCGTATTGAGGAAGAATTAGGTGAGATGGCTTGTTTCCCGGGTAAAACCTTCAAATACATTAAATAGTCGCTCAGTCGACCTAAAAAAGCCTCTTTTTGAGGCTTTTTTTATGACTATTTTTTTCGGATTTGGAATTCAGCGCAAAGTTCTTGGTCCAGGGCTTCGCAGTCTGCTCTGAATTTTTGCAGGTCTTCAGTTAAGTCGGTCTCAACTTGTTTGGCCCGGGTTTCCAGACGCAGTGCAAGATCATAGAGGTCTCGTGCTCCCATGATGATAAATCCGGATTTGGATTTATGGGCAAGGCGACGGACCTGTTCGAAATCATTGGCTGAAAATGCCGCGTCGATAGATGCGAGATCATTGGCAATATCGCGGTGATAAAGCTCCGCCACTTGTTTGGCAATATCCTCGCTTCCCGCGGTTTGCGTTATGAAGTCCTCTCTGTGGAAATGGATATGTTTGCTCATATTTGCACCTCGTTATTTTGAATCATACGGTAGATGGTCGATTTTCCGATATCCAGTTTTTTCGCAACAAGCAAAACGTTTCCATCATATTTGTCGAGGTAGGTTTGTACAATGCTGTTGTTGTATTTACGAAGCGACATCTCCTTGCTAAGTAAGTCTGTCATGTTCCGCGCATTATTGAAGATGATATTGTCCTCTTCAATCACATCATTATCCGCCATAACGCAGGCCAGATCGATAACCGCCTTGAGTTCACGAATGTTCCCGGGGAAGGCATAGTTCAATAGTTTTTTCTGGGCTGCGCTGGAAAGCGACATTTTCGACACCTTGTTTTCTTTGACGTACTCGTCGATGAAATGCTTGGAAATAACCAAAATGTCTCCCTCACGATCTCTAAGAGGTGGGAGCTCAATGGGTAAACCAAGAAGGCGGTAGAATAAATCCTCTCTAAAGTTTCCTTTTTTTACTTCTTCCTGAAGGTTTTGGTGGGTAGCAACAATTACACGCACATCAATGGGGACAACCTGATTGGATCCAATTCGGGTGATTTCGCGCTCTTGAAGAACACGAAGCAATTTGGCTTGCAGGGAAATATCCATTTCTCCAATTTCATCGAGGAAAATGGTTCCTTTATTCGCTTCTTCAAATTTTCCGATACGTCGGTTTTGAGCGCCGGTAAAGGCCCCTTTTTCATGACCAAATAACTCGGCTTCAATCAGGTCCTTTGGAATGGCCGTGATATTGACGGCGACAAAGGGCTTATTCTTTCTGTCAGAGTTATAGTGAATGGCTTTTGCCACCAATTCCTTACCTGTACCAGTTTCTCCAGTTATGGAAACGGTAATTTTACTTTTACAGGCCTTATCGATTAGACTGAAAGCCTTGTTAATGGTTGTGCTTGTCCCAATAATCGACTTATTGTAGTCATATTTTTTTCCAATCTCCTCCTTGAGTTGTGAGATCTCTTCACGTAACTCGAGGTTCTTCCTGATATTATTGACCACACTCAAAATGCGGTTACGGGCATCATCGTTTTTTACGATGTAGTCGTAGGCCCCTTGTTTGAGCAGTTCAACGGCGGTATTGACATCTTCTTGTCCTGAAATGACCAAAACCTGAATTTCATTATTGTACTCTTTGATTCTTTTTAGGACATCCGAACCTGTCATGTCCGGCAGGGTATAATCCAGGGTAACAATATTTGGATTTTCTGCTAGAGATCCAAGGAAATCCTTGGCATTCCTGAATTTCTTGACCTCATAATCGGGGTTCAAGGTAAGGTGATAGATGAGAAATTCGCTGTACCATTCATCGTCTTCGACGATAAAAATTTTAATGGTATCCTTTTTGGTCATAGGTTTTGGATTGTTTCCAAATTTAAAAATTCATTTCAAAATGGGAAATGTTTTCTTTAAATGGAACTGAAAAAAGGTTAATTTATGCCATTGAATATGCATTTCGATTTGTCATCTTTAACTGCCATGTATGGAGGAGATTCGCAGTTCATGCCCGATTTCATAACACTCTTCGTGGAAACTACTCCTTCGAATATTGAGCAAATTAAGGCCCTAAGAAAAGAAGGAGAATTGGCAGAAAATAGGAGAAATTCTTCATAAGATTAAACTAACCGCAGAACTGTTCGGCATGATGCATATCCATGCGGAAATTAAACTTGCTGAGTAGGCTGGTGGTCATGGTCAGAACTTAGCTAATTTTGAAGGCTGGCTCGACCACATTATACCTTCATTTGAAGCGCCTATTGAGGCCCTGCAAGAAGAAGTGAAGAACTACTGTTGCACCCACCGTTTAGCCACTGCTAGCCTGGGTGCTGTTTTCTACCGTGGCTGGGTTATAAGTATTTAATGCCAGGTTTTGACTTCCCAAACTGGTACTGGCAAAAGTGGATATATAAGGATGTCAGGAACGGCGAGCAAAATTGCCTGCGCTTTGGCTGCACCAACTTCTCTTTCATGGAAACGCAAAGTTGGGGAGTTTGTAAAGGCTATTTCGACGATGGTATCGAGCGGCAGGAGTTGCACGTTAACGTCCTCCTCGAAGCTAAAACTAACAATGTCGTTTTAGTCGAAAGTGTCAAGAAAAGCGAAGGAATCGCTTTGAGCGCTCACCTGTCGAATCGCAAAACGACTGCGGTATAACGATACATGGCGTTTAACATGTTGGTGGTGCGAAGGTACATGTGGTATGCCAATAACAGCAGTCAAAAATAGCAGTATTCCTTTTCTCCTTGGAATGATTTAAAAATTGCGCTGGAAGGGTATATAATCTTCAAGACCTTGCTTGTTTGGTAGAGGTAAATTGGTGAAAAGCGTTCCAATTCTGGGAGAGATTTTTTTTTAAAATACTCAGGCAACCTTTTAAAAAAGTGATTGTCTAAAAAGAGCAACGGGCTAAAATCGCCAGTCGAAAAAAAAAAAATTAAAACGCCTGCAAGGACTTTTTTTACTGACGAAATTGCATAAATTGCGAAGTCAAAAGGCCAGTAAAACCAGCCTTTTACTTTCAAATTGCCGAAGATACTGATTGTATTTTGCTGAATTTCAGCGAAGTACATTGGTTTCGCGTTGTACATGAATTAAACAGAAAACCTAAACAACAAACCGTGCTTATGAAGACGAGCATTACCAAATTACTCCTAGGATTAGGAGTTGGGCTTATCATGACGGGGAACGTCGCCGCCCAAACTTATTGTACCTCGGGTGCAACATCCAATTTCGACTCAGACATTACAGAAGTCGTATTGGGGAACATTAACAACAATACGGGCAGCTCAGCCTGTGCCACCTACACCTACTTTAATACCATGAGTACGGATTTGTATGTGGGTGCGAGTTACCAAATGTCTGTTACGCTCGGCGTGCACACTGGAGGTAACTGTGGTTCGGATATCTACACTAAATCAGCACGAGCGTTCATTGACTTTAATAACGATGGTGATTTTGACGACCAGGGTGAGAATCTTGGTGCTACTTCTTACACAGGTGGTACGGTAACATCGCTTATCAATTTCCAAGTTCCGTGTATCGCAGTTGCGGGTACGACGCGTATGAGGGTAGTTTGTATTGAGTCAAACAACATCAACCCTTGTGGAACCTTTACGTATGGTGAAACAGAAGATTACAATGTGAACATTATTCCAGGCTCTAGTCCGAGCGCGAATTTTGCCATGCCGGATACGGTTTATACCAACTGGGTAGCGACGTTCACAAACTCCAACCAAGGTGGTTATACTCACAAATGGTTTAATGCGGATGATGATCCAACCATGCAGACGCTTTCTTCAACTGCAGTCAATTACCAGCATACTTATACTACTGCGGGTTCTTATAACTTGCGTTTGGAGTCTACTAACTGTCAAGGTACAGCAACTACAACGAAAACTGTTGTAGTGGTGAATCCAACTTCTTCTCCAGAATCGAATTTTGTGAGTAGCATGAACCAAGTATATTTCTCAGGAAATCCTGTAGAAATTGAATTCTACGATTTGTCACTTTATGGCCCTACCGCTTGGGAGTGGACAATTACTCCTGATGTGAACAATGGTGCGCCATGGTTCTGGTCGGCAGGAAATCAATTTTCTCAAAATCCAACAGCATTCTTTTATGACTTAGGTACGTATGAAGTTTGTTTGATTGTTACCAACAGCCTTGGAATTGATACACTTTGTCGTACGGCGTATATTAAAATTGAGCCACCAACTGGTGCGAATTATACCAATATCATGGGCTTAGATTTCAAATCTACTTTAGACTCGGGTGAGATTTTCGATACAGGCGGCCCTACAGGTGGTTACGGGAACAATGAATACTATACCTTTAATATTGAGCCTTGTGGCGCTTCAGAAGTTACCTTGAATTTCAATGGCACATTTGATTTAGAAGCAAACTGGGACTTCCTCAAAGTATATGATGGTCCGGATGTAAGCGGAGATTTAATCGGGTCTTTCACTGGTAATACCTTACCAAATTCTGTTACTGCGAAAAGTGGTAAAATGACTTTATTAATGACTACAGATGGAAATACCACTGGAGCTGGTTTTGCAGCGTCTTGGACCTCAGTTGTTCCACAAAACGGCACGATTGCGGCTGACTTTACTCTTCCAGATACCCTTTGGGAATGTTCTGGTGGAACAGAATTGGTATTGATGAATGCTACTACTGGAGTTGTTCCAGGACAAGCAACCTACGATTGGATTATTGATTATGATCCTGCGGTAACTTATCCTCCAATGTATTGCGACTATTGCGATGAGGAAAATCCAGAGTGGAATGTTCCTGCAAGCGGTCAATATGAAGAATACCAAATCAGAATGGTAGCTTCTAGCTGCGAAGGAAATGATACGGTTGTAAAAACTTTGCGCGTATCGCCAACTTCACAACTTCCAACAGTTGACTTTGCTGCATCTAATCGCCGCGTTTCTGCAGGAAGCGTTGTTTCATTGACGCAAATGACTGAGGCGGGTTGTGGTTTCGAATGGACCATTACTCCAGCGAGTGGTTGGGCTTTAGAGCAAGGATTCTCTCTAACAGATCGCAATATTGATGTGAAATTCAATAATGCAGGTTCTTACCATATTGAACTTGAAGTGACCAACGATAATGGTTCTACCGTTGAAACTAAAACAAATTATATTGACGTAGTTGATTACTGCACTCCTGCTGTAAGCATCCCTGGAATCAGTGATGTGGGTATCAATCAAGTGAAAATCGAAAATATCGATAATGAAACTGGATCTGGAAAAGCACCAGGATATACCAACTATACCGCAGATTATGGTGTTGCACTAACTGAAGGCCAAACCTATACCCTTGAGGTTTCTCGTTTAACTACGGTTAATAGCATGACACGTAAAGCGTGGATTGACTTCAACCGCGATGGTATCTTCGATGAGGCCACAGAGCGTATCATGTTGGAGACCAACGCAAATACAACTTCAAATACAGTAACCTTTATTGTACCTGACTATACATATACGGTAGCTGGTGAAAGCCGCCTTCGTATTGGTGCCTCCTTGGGTGCAAACAGCTTTAATGCTTGTGGTCCTATTCAGGTTGGTGAGTTCGAAGATTATGGAGTGATGTTGTTGAAAGACGAATTGCCTCCGGTTATTACGC
>JALRIQ010000323.1 GCA_023277325.1 Bacteroidia bacterium
AATATCACCTTTGTGGTATTTGGTATTGTGAAGGCTTACCTCATTGTAGGTTACTTCATGCACATGAAACATGAGCGCCAGAACCTCGCTCTGTCTATTATCGTCCCTGTTTTATTTATTTTGGGTTTGATAATGGGGCTGCTCTATGAAGGCAACTTCTGGAGCACGGTTTAATATGAAGAAATACGGATTTTTTATAGCGATCGGAATTCTTGCTATTCCAGTAATTTGGATATTTATGTTGCGGAAAGGAAACATCGTTTCCACTTCCCTACCTATTTACGGAGAACGCTATTTTGATACAAAAATCGGAGATACGGTATACCATACCATCTCCGATTTTGCTTTTATTGACCAGGAAGGCGATACCCTAAAGAAAGCAGACATGCAGGGTAAAATCTTTGTCGCCAACTTCTTTTTTACGCATTGTCCGGATATTTGTCCGACGATGATGAGTAATCTCCAATATGTTTACAATAAGTACAAGGAATCTCCAGATATCCGCTTTCTCTCCATGACCGTGGACCCCAAAAGAGATTCGATTTCTGTGCTTGAACGCTATGGCTATAACCTCGGTGCCAAACCCAAACAATGGTACCTGTTAACAGGACCTAAGCCCATGCTTTATTCTGCGGCCGAATATGATTACCTCTTGGCAACGGTTGAGACACCCATAGAAACCGCATTTATCCATAGCGATATGGTGGTGTTGGTGGATACACAATTTCGGATTCGCGGTTTTTATAAAGGAACAGATTTTAATGAAATGCGCCGACTCTCTGATGATGTTAAGGCGCTCGTAGTAGAAACAAATGGAAAATAATACCAAGTATACCAAATACCGCAACCTAATCATTGCGCTGTCTGTCATCATCCCTATCGCTGTAGCCGTGCTATTTCAAGTGCGTATACCAGGATATGATTTGTCTTTTCTTCCACCCATTTACGCAAGCATCAACGGACTCACTGCCCTCCTGTTAATTATCGCAGTGATTGCCATCAATAATGGAAATAGAAGTCTGCACGAACGCCTGATGAAAGTGAATATTGGCTTATCGGCCTTGTTCCTGGTGCTTTATGTTGCTTACCATATCACTTCAGAAACGACTCCTTATGGAGGTTCTGGTTTTATGAAAGGCTTTTACCTCACAATTTTGATCAGCCATATCCTATTAAGTATTGCTGTGATTCCTTTAGTGCTTTTCACCTTTGTACATGCTTTAAGCGAACGCTTCGACAAACACCGTAAACTGGCTAAAATCACCTTTCCAATCTGGCTGTATGTGGCGGTATCTGGTGTGTTGGTTTATATCATGATTAGTCCGTATTACCCCCATTAATCCTTATCTTCGTGCTATGAAAAGAATCATCTTCTCATTCGTCCTTTTTCTCCTCACCGCGAGTTATACCCTGGCACAATGCCCGATGTGTAAGACGGCGGTTGAATCGAACCTGAAAAACGACGGCGCCACTGCTGGATTAGGGCTTAACGATGGAATTCTCTATCTCCTGGCAGCTCCTTACCTGCTTTTTGGCACGGTGCTTTTCCTTTGGTTTAAGAATAAACGCAAACAAGCTTTAAACGCTTAGCCAATGTGCACCGAAAAAGCCTCCTCCAAGTTCGACGCCTTTCGTCAGTTTAAATGTCCGAAATGCCGTCGTGGTAAAATGTTTACCCATTCGGTTTTTAATCTCGGTAAGTTTCAACAAATGCACAGGCACTGTCCGGTTTGCGAGGTGAATTTCGAACCTGAAACAGGCTTTTACTGGGGTGCGATGTATATCTCCTACGCGGTAAGTGTAGCCATGAGTTTTACTATCGGTGTAGCTATTCGTGTAGTATTTGGAGAAGGCTTAGATATCAATGTCTATATCGTCAGCATCATTGCGGGTATGATTCTCTTTGCGCCCGTCAGCTTCCGACTTTCCCGCGCCATCTTGCTTCATTTTATCTCTCCCATTAAATATGACCCCGATTTCGAATGGGATGGGGTGATTCATGAGGAGAAGGATGTGATAAACTAGAAGGGGTTTTGGGTATTGGGTTCTAGGTTAGAGCTGTAAGAATTTCGACCCTGGATTATCAGTACGCGATAAATCGCGTACCTACCACCTAATAAACACTCCTATTCTCCATATCCCTAATTACTGAGTACGCGATAAATCGCGTACCTACGAGCGAGAAATTGCTTTAACTCTCTATTTTTCCAAATCCTAATTCCTCAATCCTCAATCCTCTTTTACCCGCCATAGCCGAGGTACGAGGCGAAGGTGGGAACCTCAACCTTAACCTTCCGCTTTTCCCTATATTCGAAGTGCAAACTCAATTTGTACTTCTATGAGCAATACAGCTTCATTCCCAAGCGATATTGAAATCGCACAAAAAGCCAACATGAAACCCATCCGCGAAGTGGCGGAGAAACTCGGTATTTCTGAAAACGATTTAGAGCAGTATGGCCGCTATAAAGCCAAATTGCCATTGAACCTGATCAACGAAAGTAAGGTGGCCCAAAGCAACCTGATTTTGGTTACTGCCATTACCCCTACTCCAGCAGGTGAAGGGAAAACGACAACCAGTATTGGCTTGAATGAAGGCATGAATAAGCTGGGTAAAAAATCCATGGCCGTTTTGCGCGAACCTTCGTTAGGTCCTGTTTTCGGAATCAAAGGAGGTGCAGCCGGTGGTGGTTATGCCCAGGTAGTCCCAATGGAAGATATCAACCTGCATTTTACGGGTGATTTCTCAGCCATTGAAAAGGCCAATAACCTTTTGGCGGCTTTGATTGATAATAATATTCAGAATAAAAAAAACGGACTCGGTATCGATCCACGCACCATTCTCTGGAAACGGGTAATGGACATGAACGACCGTGCTTTGCGTCATATCGTGATTGGAATTGGTGGAACTGCCAATGGAATTCCACGTGAGGATGGGTTTAATATTACTGCAGCCTCTGAGGTAATGGCGATTCTTTGTATGGCTTCCGACTTTGAGGACCTGAAACGCAGGTTGGGCAATATTTATGTAGGAAATACCTTCGATGGTAAAGCTGTTTATGCCAGAGATTTGAAAGCCGAAAATGCCATGGCCATTCTTCTTCGCGATGCGATTAAACCCAACCTGGTGCAAACCCTCGAGAACAACCCGGTGATTATCCATGGTGGACCATTTGCCAATATCGCCCAAGGAACCAATACCATCATCGCCACGAAGATGGGTATGTCTCTTGCTGATTATGTGATTACTGAAGCTGGTTTTGGAGCAGACCTGGGTGCTGAGAAATTTATCGATATCAAATGTGCTTCAAGCGGGCTACGTCCGAAGGCCATTGTCTTGGTTGCAACAATACGCGCATTACGTCACCACGGAGGTGCCCCGGCAGAAGAGTACAATACACCAAGCATGGAGCGGGTTAAAAATGGTTACGAGAACCTGGCCAAGCATATTGAAAACTGCAAAAAGTACGGTTACCACCCAGTTATTGCCATCAATGCCTTCCCTACCGATTCTCCTGAAGAAGTAGAATACGTAAAAGCACAATGTGCCGAAGCTGGATGTAAAGCCGTTGTAGCCCGTGGATTTGCTGATGGAGGAAAGGGAATGACCGACATGGCCGAGGCCGTAATCGAAGAAGTAGAAAGTGGTCGCGGACAATTCTGCCAGATTTACGATTGGAACCTTCCTGTAAAAGAAAAGATTGCCACTATTGCTAAGGAAATCTATGGTGCAACAGACGTGAAATACAGCAGCGAAGCTGAAGCTGGATTAAGGAAAATCCAACGCCTCGGACTCGATAAGCTCCCTCTCTGCATGGCCAAAACCCAAAAGTCCTTTTCTGATGATGAGAAGAAAATTGGTCGTCCAGAAGGATTCACCATCACAGTTCGCGATTTTGAATTCGCCGCTGGTGCCGGATTTATCATCCCAATACTCGGTCAGATGATGCGTATGCCTGGTTTACCAAATATCCCGGCATCCGAAGGCATGACCATCGACGCCAATGGGGTGATTTCTGGGTTGTCGTAATTCCCGATAAAGTAAAAAGGGCAGATGATATCTGCCCTTTTTACTTTATTGGAAATACTCTGAAAAATCTTTCTCTCTATTCCATCTCCACCTTTACCTCGGCTTTGCCGTTAGTGGCGATTTCCATGATTTGTTTTTCAATTTCTTCAGCCAATTCCGGATTGTCGATAAGGAGTTCCTTTACCGAATCACGGCCCTGCCCAAGTTTGGTATCGTTATACGAGAACCAGGAACCGCTTTTCTTCACGATTCCGAAGTCAACACCCAGGTCGACAATCTCTCCTACTTTCGAAATACCCTTTCCATACATGATATCAAATTCAACCACACGGAATGGAGGCGCTACTTTGTTTTTCACGACCTTCACTTTGGTGCGGTTACCCACCATGTCCATACCGTCTTTCAACTGACCAATACGACGGATATCCAAACGTACTGAAGCGTAGAATTTCAAGGCATTACCACCGGTAGTTGTTTCCGGGTTTCCGAACATCACCCCAATCTTCTCACGAAGCTGGTTGATAAAGATGCAGATGCAGTTCGTTTTGTTGATGGTTCCGGTAAGCTTACGCAAGGCTTGTGACATCAGACGCGCTTGCAAGCCCATTTTCGATTCACCCATCTCCCCTTCGATTTCCGCACGAGGTACCAAGGCTGCTACCGAGTCGATAACGATAACATCAATCGCTCCAGAACGAATAAGGTTTTCAGCAATCTCCAAAGCCTGCTCTCCATCATCTGGCTGAGCAATAAGTAAGTTTTCCGTATCAATACCCAGTTTCTCTGCATACTGACGATCGAAAGCATGCTCTGCATCGATAAATGCCGCCATACCCCCTTTTTTCTGTGCCTCTGCAATGGTATGCATGGCCAAAGTGGTTTTACCTGACGATTCAGGACCGTAAATCTCGATGATACGGCCCGTTGGGAAGCCGCCAATGCCAAGCGCGATATCAAGCCCCAATGAACCTGTAGAGGTAGCTGGAATTCCTTCTACCACATCATCACTTGCCATGCGCATTACTACGCCTTTACCGTAAGACTTTTCTAATTTATCTATGGTGAGTTGAAGCGCCTTCAACTTTTCTTTATTGTCTGCTGCCATGATTAAATTCTTTACTCCAAAAGTACTTCGCTAATTGTTTAAATCCCGTTTAAAACGGAGACAAGTTGTCAACGAAATGTCAAAAAGTATTGTTTTTATTCCGTCGCATTTTGGCGGAGACGAAACTTAATTTGTTCGCCTTTTTTTTTCGGAGAGGCGAGACATGATACTTACAGATTGCCAGACTAACAGACAATTAAAATAGTACGCGATGAATCGCGAAGCTACGGGGTGTTAGTGAATACCCTTCTGTCGCGCTATCGCAATGTCGTGACGTCGTAATGTCACGGAGTAAAAAAAAGCGAACCGGTTTCCCGAGTCGCTTCGTTTATAAATCATTCAACGTCGTAAGGCCGTAAAGTCGCACTGGCGTTATTAGTGAGTTGAAAGGTAAGAGGCGATACCTTCTGCAGTATCCACCAATCCGTCTTGTCCTTTTTCCCAGTTTGCAGGGCATACTTCGCCTTTTTCTTCAAAGTATTGAAGAGCATCAATCATACGCAATGCTTCGTCGATGCTACGTCCTAGTGGAAGGTCGTTAACGATTTGGTGACGAACGATTCCGTCTTTGTCAATCAAGAACAAACCACGGTAGGCCACCGCGTCGTTTCCGTTATCGCCAACAAAAATCATGTTGCCGGTTTCATCGTAATCGTAATGTCCTGCCAATACACCGTAATTGCTGGTGATGGTTTTATTTACATCGGCAACCAATGGGTATTCAACACCTTGGATACCACCGTCGTTTTGAGGCGTGTTCAACCATGCCCAGTGACTGAATTTTGAGTCGATAGAACATCCAACAACTGCTACATTACGCTCTTCGAATTCTTTAATTCTCTTTTGGAACGCAATGATTTCGGTAGGACAAACAAAAGTAAAGTCCAAAGGATAGAAGAAGAAGAGCACATGCTTCTTTCCTTCGTATTGTGCCAAAGAAAAATTCTCAACAAAATCGCCTCCGTCAGTTACGGCATCGGCTTCAAAATAAGGGGCTTTTTTTCCTACTAATACTGTCATAATTTTAGTTAGTTAATGATCAAACAATCGTTTGTTCTTAAGGTTTGCAAAGTTAAGGTAGCGGCATACAATATCCAATTGATGAAGTGCAATTCCCACTGAATCACTGCGCCAATGCTCCATTTAATGCAACAGCCCCATATTTATTTCATTGTATTAACTTTTTGTGAATTACTTCATTCGTCCTTCACGCTCAGGCTTATACCTTTGTAAGCTAAATGTCCAACAAACGAGTAGTCAGATCTTATCTCATTCTGCTGCTTGCAACGGGTTTCCTCCTGTTGCTGCAATGGGCATACCCTTCCATCCCCTTTCTTAAAGACAATTTTAAGAACAGCAATTTCCTGACTTACTATTTGGAAGGGGAAGATTCTATGGCTTTCCTGACCGAAAAGATAGACAGTAGCATCTTCGATCAATTAGATACCATTCCCGATTCCACTGAACTTCTGGTAGACACAGTAAATACCGATTCACTGCCTCCTCTCGCCTATTTTGATGAGGCCTGGTTTACCAATGATACCGTCCCTATTCCAGATACAGCCAATATCGCAGCGCTTCGCAAGTTCTTCGAAAGCCTGAACTCGGCCGATAAAAAGAAAAAAGTCCGCATCTCTTATTGGGGCGACTCCATGATTGAAGGAGACCTGATTACCCAAACCCTGCGCAAAAAGCTACAGGATCAATATGGTGGTTCAGGTGTAGGCTTTGTCCCCTTTATTTCGATCACCGCGGGCTTCCGTCGCACTGTGGTGCATAACTACGGTGGACCATGGAACTATTATTCGCTGGTTAAAAATGCGAAGATGAAAAATGGACCCTTCGGCATCAATGGCGAATACATGACCCAAGGCAAAGACTCCGTGTCCAACAGCATCTGGGCCAGCTTTGCCGCTCAAAAAGGAAAGGCGGCATGGAATCAGGTTAAACTATTCTATGGCAAGGGAACAGGTAAAACCCTGGCACAAACCAAGCTGAACGAGCGCGCATGGAGCAAATACACACTCACCGATACTAGTCATGTGAATGTGCTGAATCTTTCGGATACCAGCATCCGCCAGATTTCTGTGCGTTTCGACTCGGCAGGTTCTACCGTATTTTATGGAAAAAAAAATAAGTTTAATTGTTGGTGAAGAGGATCAAAATACTAGA